>CAYUIY010000014.1:0-32122 GCA_964444915.1 uncultured Dysgonomonadaceae bacterium | reverse complement strand
CGTCCCTTCCGGATTGAAAATAAAAAGTCAGAGACTTTTCGGAGTGGACTCATATATTGAAAAATAACATCGAAAAAGAAGATAAGAGCCGGGCGCTGATCAACCTGGATATTCTTTCCCGGGAGTCGGAAAATTTGTTGTTTCATATCGACGAAATTCTTTCTGCTTTAGCCATCCGCCATTCTCCCAAACCCGCTAAGCAGATCCATGACGATATGGTGGTTTATGCCGGCTATTTATATGAATGTATGCGGGGATATGCCGAGGCAAGAAAAATCGACTTTATATTCCGAAACGAGGTCCAATCGCTCATAATGGACTATTCGCCCGATTATATGCGAATTATCATTAATAATCTGTTGAGTGATGCTATCAATCGGTGCAGAGCGTACGACAAAATTGTGTTCTCCATCGCCAGCGACAATTCGCAGGGGAAATGTATAATTACCATAGCAGATACGGGCGAATGTATTCCGGAAAAAGATTTACCGTATCTGTTTAGCGCATTCTTGCCCGAACAATCGGAAAAAGTTGGAGATAAGGTATATAATATCGATTTGTTTTTCACCAAACAATTGGTTGAGAAATTGAATGGGCGGATTGAAGTGAAAAGTGCACCGCATAAAGGAACCGTTTTCACCGTTACTCTTCCCGTAACTCATCGTTTTGCTTCCGAAAGAGAAGAGCATGCTACAACCCCGTTGTCTTCTCATCTCCAGAACAATGCAGTTTCCTCCACTGGTGCAGGCGCGAGGGAAAACCGAAAAACAAACAAACCGGTTGTGCTGATGGTTATGGATAACAACAATCGGATACACCGACTGGCTTCTGTATTGCAAAGCAAATATAATGTACGGACTGCGGAAAATGAAAAAGAAGCTCTTCGGGAAATTACGAATGCCATGCCCGACCTGATAATTGCCGAAGCGCTTTCCTCGATAGTCAACGGATTTAAGTTGTGTAAAAAAATAAAAGAATCGGCCAATACCGGCCTTATCCCCGTAATTTTGATTACATCGAAATTGACGGCCAACGATCGTGCATATGGCAGCAGATGCGGAGCCGATGCTTTTCTTTCCGAGCCTTTCTCCGATGAAGAATTGTTTGCTGTGATAGAACAGTTGTTGAACGATAAGGAACAAATCAGAGAAAACTGCACACAGATTATGGCCGATTCAAATCCTAATCATACAAAAGATGTGCCCAATCGTGCCGATAGGGAATTTTTGGAACGGGTTACCCATATTATTTACCGTGAGAGCGGTAAAACAGGCGATATTATTGCGTTGTTGGCTTCCGAAATGTGCCTGAGTCAATCGCAACTCAATCGGAGAATAAAAGCCGCCACAGGACTTACAACCAGCAATTATGTGCTGAAAGTGCGCTTGAACAAAGCAAAAAAACTGCTGATGAAATTGCAAAAACCCATCGGGGAGATTGCCATGGATTGCGGGTTTAACGATTTTGCCTATTTTTCGCGTTCCTTCAAAAAAGAATTCGGCATGACGCCCACATCGTTCCAACGCTTGCCGCATTGTGAGAACTGAGGGCAACTTGAAAATTGTTGCCAACATACCGGATAAACCGAAATCTACTTGTGCCGAAATCAACATAAAACAATGCCGACACACCCCGAAATCGACCTTTTCTTTCGTTTTTAAAAAAAGGACATAAAATTCTGTATATCAACATATAAAAAAGTGTCTGTCTTCCCCTTATACATTTGCTGTTTTTGTCTTTATTCTGCATATTTTCGGGTTATTGTTTGAAGCCTATTTTTGATTTTTATTTTTCTGTTAATCAATAATATACAAACTAAAAATGCATTTTTAGTTATAATTTAACCCATGTTAATGCCGATTAAAGACAAATCGTTGCTTTTTTAGGACAAACATTCCCCTTCTCTTCCATCTATTTTTGAGACAAAAACGGATAGAACCATGAAAAGATTTGCCATTAACATTACCGGTTTATTTCTGTATTCCTTTTTTGCTTTTCCGAATAGCGGGAAGGTGAAAGAAGTGAAAATTGTTTGTGGAATTTGCGACACCGTGAAGATTACCGCGGAGGGGAAGGGCAACCTCGTGAAAATTGATTCGCTTTGTTTTGAAGGGGCGTTTAATGCTACGTTGGAGGGAAGGATGGTGAAGGGCGAAATTGAGCAAAAAGGCGAAAACAATAAGGTAGAGATAAAAGCAGAAGGAACAGAACGACACAAACAGGTTGTCGAAATTAAACAAACAGGAAACAACAATAAAGCAAAAATAAATTCAAAATAAATGCCGCAACCACCCTGTTGGCGCAGAATGCGGCGCACGGTTTCTTTGGCTTTCCCCATGCTGCGGTGGGTTGCAAACCCAAAGGCATTTAACCCCTGTTACGGGAGTTAATTGATTAAATTTCAATTCAATCCAATTATTAAACAAGTAAACAATTTAAAAAGAAATGGACATGAAAAAATTAGTATTTTTTTTCGCAATGGTGTTTGCCGTAGGTACAGCTTTGGCACAGTCAAATGTCGCTACTATTAATCAATACGGAACAAACATTGCAGAGATTGAACAAGCTGGTTCAGCAAATGCAGGTATTATCAACCAAGGTACCAATGTGTCTCCAGTGACCAATTCAGGCCCAAATAACCCGGGAAATTGGTTGTATGGTGCTTTTATTGATCAAATAGGAAATAATAATGAAGCCAAAATTACTATGAATTCGAGCAGCAACGGGGCAAGTATTGATCAAAAAGGCAATTTTAACAAGGCAGAACAAGAATTAAATGCTCCAATAAGCAAAACTACAAGTTGGGATCGAATGGGATTAGATATTGACCAGATAGGAAGCTACAACAATGCTGCCCAAAAAACAGTTGGTAGTTTTGGCTGCTATGGTGTTCAGGGAATGATGATAAAACAAGAAGGGGATTATAATATTGCAAATCAATTGAGTGTTGGAGGCATGTCTAATGTAACCGAAATTACTCAAATTGGAAACAATAATAATAATCCGACAAAGAGCGGAAACGTTTATGATGTAAGTGCCACAACTTTAGCTGATCCTTTATCGCTTCCTTTTGCACATCGGCCAACTGGGGATTATACTCAGTATACTAACCAGATGCTAGGTACAACTCATATTTATGTTGAGGGTGACAATAATAATACTTATCAACATCAAGAATATAGAGTGTGGAGTACCAGTGGTAGAAACAATGCATGGATTGATATTTATGGGTCAAACAACGATGTTGCACAAGGGCAATTAGGAGAATCTAATTCTTCGGATATTGACATTTTAGGTGGTAATAACAACGTAATAACATCGAGCCAATATGGCGATAATAATTTTGTTAAGATTTCATTGGCCCTTGGAAGCGACAATTGCATAGTTGGGGTTGAACAAGTTGGTAATTCTCATTCAGCTACTGTTTCCCAAAATGGAGATTTCAATTTTGCAAAAGTTGTTCAACATTTCTAAGAGAAATCCTATTTATCTAATTAAATAAATTAAAAAACGACAGCTATGAAAAAATTAGTATTTTTTTTCGCAATGGTATTTGCCGTAGGTACAGCTTTGGCACAAAATACCTCAACGGTAAATCAAACAGGAAATCGCAATGATGCTACGGTTTCGCAATCAGGTGACATCAATGGAGCAACAGTTGATCAGGTGGGCGATCGCAATGTAGCTGATCAAACGCAAGTAGGGCAGAATAACACAGCTGCCATTCTTCAGGCAGGTGGCGGTACAACCAGCGACAAAACTTTTGATAATACGGCAACTCAGGTACAGAATGGAACAAATCATTCTGCTTCTATCAATCAACAAGAGAGAGGAAATAGCGTTGCTTATCAGGAACAGTCTGGTGAACGCCAGAAAGCTACCATTCTCCAGCGGAATCCTTTGCTTGGGTTTGCTAATGGAAACAACCATACTCAGGTACAAAGCGGAGAAGATAATGAGGCTGAAGCCAATGCATTGAATGGCAGAAATAGAGGAGCCCAAACACAAAACGGAAAACATAACTTTTCGCTCCTTTTGCAATCTCTAAATGGGAACAGAGCTATCCACAGTCAGATAGGTGATGATAATTATGCGGTTTCCGAACAGTCGGGCGGCAGTGCTGCCGAGATAACTCAAGACGGAAATAACAACATTACCACCACTTCACAAACGGGAAATGGTAACAGCTTACGAATGCTTCAGCAAGGTAACGGAAACGAATCCGGAGTTAATCCGTATGATATGGGAGAAAGAGGAATTCGTCAGGTGGGTATTAATAATGATGTAGATTTTGCCCAAATAGGCAATGACAACAATCATTCCGTTGTTCAAGAAGGTACGGGAAATGATGTTCTTGTTGATGTAGAGGGGGATGATAATGAGGGTACCGTTTCACAATTGAGATTCGACAACGAAGCTGCTCTTTATCAAGATGGGAACGAAAACCAAGGCTTTATCGAACAGGAAGGCATGGGAAATAGTGCAATAGTTGATCAGAAAGGTGATAATCAATACGCGAACGTTAGTCAAGACGGAAACAGAAATAAGGCAGAAGTTACTCAAACGGCACTTGATGGGGCAAAAAATAACAATGCCTCTATCGTTCAAGAAGGGAATAGAAATGAAGCTACTTCAGAGCAATATCAACAACCGGGCATTACCGCTCATCAGTATGTACGTGTTACTCAAATAGGCGACAATAATAAAGCAAACCAGATTCAGGGAATTGCTTATACAGGGTATAATGAGGCTATCATTTTTCAGAACAGTAATGCCAACACGGCTGACCAATATCAGGATGGGTACAATATGACTGCAACAATTGAACAGTCGGTGGGAGATGGAAATAAAGCCGAACAGAGTCAGGTTGGAAGTCATCAAAATGCGGAAATTGTCCAAAAAGGAGCTTTAAATGATGCAATGCAATCTCAAAATGGGATAAATCATAACGCAAAAATTACTTCTAGTGGTGACCGGAATAAAGCCAGACAAAGCCAGGAGGGTGGCACATGGAATAGTCCTCCTACATATCGTAGTGGCCATACAGCAGTTATTACCCAAATCGGTGATGATAATTATGCAGAACAGGTTCAAAAAGGTACACAAAACAATAAAGCCTATTTGAATCAAAACGGCAATGCAAATGAAGTAAGCATGAATCAAAATGGTTCGGATAACCTGGCAAATGTTGACATTTTGGGAAATTCCAATATAGGAACCGTTTCCAGTGAGGGTGATCTCAATACAGTTGCTGTTAGTGTTAACGGAAATCTGAATAGATTTACCGTTTCTCAAACCGGTAATTCAAATGAGGTGCAATTGACTCAAGATGGTTTGGATAACCTGGCAAATGTTGACATTTTGGGGAATTCCAATATAGGAACCATTTCCAGTGAGGGTGATCTCAATACAGTTGCTGTTAGTGTTAACGGAAATCTGAATAGATTTACCGTTTCTCAAACCGGCGATTTGAATGCCGCAACAATCAATCAGTTCGGGAATGGCAATATGGCAGCAGTTACTCAGGTGAGATAATGATTTTTACCATCATGTTGGGTGACTCCTCGCTCGTAGTGTGATGGTTGAGCTTCCGGGAAGTAATTCCCGGGGGCTCTCTTCTCCGGAAATACCTGTTTCAAAAATAAATTAACGAACGAAAAGATGAACAAAAATGTCAACCACAGACGCCTCGGCTGCCTTAGAAAGTCGGCTATCGTGTTGTTTATGGCTTTAAGTATGGGATTGTTTCGGATGACTGCTCAAACGACAGGAGAGGGGATGATTGCGTATGAAATTTATCTTTATCTACTGTCGAATAAAACGGAGCGTAATCCGGTGGTAACGAACAAAATAAACGGGGAATGGTGTCTGTTCAACGGAAATTATACCAAGCAAGCTGAAGCAGGATGTCGGAATTATGCCTCGATTAATCAGGTGGGAGGATTAAGTAATCGGGCAAAAGTAATTCAACAGGGTAATGACAATAGGGTGGGTTACAATGTACTGTATGGTGATTGCTTGAACCCCGGAAAATGGGGCATTTTACAGGTTGGAAGCATGAACTATGGCGAAATTAATCAGTGGGGAGCATTTCAGAGAGCGGCGCTGTGTCAATATGGGACAAATAACGAGGCCGCAATCGAACAGCAGGGACGACCTGCCGGAACAATTCCTGACGGAAATTTTGCCAATAGTTCTGCTATTCGGCAAGTTGGATGCGGAAATATGGCAACAATCATTCAAATGTATTGGTAAAAATGAAAAATCGTTTACTCTTTTTGATCAATCTGTTACTCGTAGGAACAATATTCCATCTTACAGCACAGGAAAATGAGATGATTAATTTTAATCGGGCGTTTATCAACCAAATTGGGTATTACAATATCATCAAATCCATTCAACATCAGGAGGGGACTTCAGGGAATTTAATCGATGCTTCTCAACAAATAGAGAATCAGAGTGCCTATATCGAACAGTTAGGAACGGGATTAAAAACGATTCTACGTCAGGAAAATGAGGGTAATGCGGCCAATATACGATCGTTTGGTCAAAACATTACTCAAATTGTTACCCAAACAGGAACCGGAAACATGATAAACAGTTGGATAGAAAATTCAACAATGAACGCTAAGGAAGCCCGTTTATATCAGCAAGGGATGAATAATGTAATCAATTTGTCTGTAAAAGGAGCATTGAAAGGAGAAGGAATGGAACCTATTCTGATTGCGATAACGCAGGAGGGAAATGATTTTATGGTTTCCGCATTAATGGACCCCTATGCCAAGCCAATAGAGGTACATCAATACAACGGCATGGCGGGAGGGATGGAAGTTCAAATCAGGACAGACAGAGGAATTTCCGTTTTTCCGACAAAAAAATAATCGTATGAAAAGATGGTGTCTTATAGGAATGGTGATTTGCGCGACCTCTTTTGCGATTGCTCAGGAGAAAGATACTACTAAGGTAATAAAAGATGTTCCTGAAAGTTTGCAAAAAATGATCGAAGAAATTGCTTCTCAAAAAGAAAAAGTAAGTAAAGATCCTGAGCTTGAAATTGATGGCTTGATTATCGATGCCACACGTACAAAAAGCGGCAAAGAATTTTATAACTTTTTTTACAGTCAATGGCAGGCTCCGCCCAACGCGCACAATTATTCCATTACTATTATCGAAAAACCTTTCCGGTTAATGACTACCCTTATTGAGGTGAAAATTAATGAAATAACGGTCTTTCGAGCATTGCTTCAGCCGCGGACGGCTTACATTGAGCAAATTGCCCGACAAGCAGTTGAACAAACAGCTTTTTACCTGGTCAATTACGAGGAACTCATGCGGCAACTCGAGGGGGAAGATCAGTCGGGAAGTGGAATTTATTAACTCATTAAAAATTGTGTTTATGCAAACGAATAAAAAACATTTAGGTAGGGTTTTGGCAAGCATGTTCTTGCTGTTTATTGCCATTAACGGAGCAGCACAAGATTTTGTTTACACTCCAAAGAATCCGGCATTCGGAGGCAACACCTTTAATTATCAATGGCTGCTGAGCTCGGCTCAAGCACAGGATACTTATAAATCGCCCGAACAACAGGCTATCAGCCGTTATTCGTATGGACTTGACCCTGTAAAAGATTTTGCTGAAAGTCTGAATCGTCAGATACTCAATAATCTTTCACGTGAGATTGTCAGACGCCAGTTTGGCGAAGATGCATTACAGGCAGGAACCTATATTGTAGGTGACTACCAAATAGAAATAGGAGATGCCATCAGTGGAATAAACATAACCATTTTGGATAATGCTACGGGTGCTACCACAACGGTATCGGTACCTTATTTTTAGTTAAACGTGAAAATCGAGGAGTCATGCAACAAAGAGTAAAAATAAAAATAATAACAATAGCTTTCATTGGATTTCTAGCATCGTGCAGTCCGTGGTTTTATCAACCTGCGGGGGAACGAAGAGCCGAGTTGGGGCCCGAAACTCCGTTAAAAAAAGAGATGATGAAACTGCCGGAACCCGAAGAAAAAATTGTGGTTGCTGTTTACAAGTTTACCGATCAAACCGGACAATATAAACCATCGGAAACCGTTTCCACGTGGTCAACAGCGGTAACGCAAGGTGCCACCAATATATTGATTCGTGCACTTGAAGAATCGGGATGGTTTATTCCCATTGAAAGGGAAAATATCAGCAACCTGCTGAACGAACGCAAGATCATCCGTTCGAGCCGTGAACAGTATGAAGGAAATTCCGGCATTTTATTACCGCCGCTGTTGTTTGCAGGTGTGCTCATTGAAGGGGGAATTGTCTCTTACGAAAGTAATGTACTGACGGGGGGGGCAGGTGCAAGGTATTTTGGAACGGATGCTTCTGCGCAGTATCGAGAAGATAGAGTAAGCATTTATTTACGTGCTGTATCGACCGCCAATGGGAAAATATTGAAAACAGTGTATACGGCCAATTCCATCCTTTCGCAGGAAGTTTCGATGGGAGTGTTTCGGTATGTAAAATATAAAAGACTATTGGAAGCCGAAACAGGGTATACCTACAACGAACCCACCGATATGGCCATTACCGAAGCAATAGAAAAGGCTGTTTACAGTTTGATCATTGAAGGGATACTCGATAATTTATGGAATGTAAAAAATCCGGAGGATAAAAAATCTCCTCTTATTCAACAGTATCTCAAAGAGAAGGAAGAAAACCGTGAAGAAGATTTGTTGGGCAGGAAGTATGGCAAAAGTTATCGCGGTAAAGGATGTATATCTTTTACAGGTGGTGGTCAGTGGTACAACGGCGATTATTCGGGGAGTAAACTTCGTGGTGGCGGAGAAGTGAGTTTGGGTGTGGCACTTAAACCTTCGCTTTACTTGGAAGCGGCATTTGGCCCAAAAGTATTGAATATTAAAAATGTTTATGAAGGAACAGATTTAGGCGGAAATCTGGGTTTAAGGTTTATTGCAAATACCCATGAAAGTTTTTCTCCTTTTATAAAAGCAGGAATCGGTACGTTGTACAATTTTGACGAAAAAGTGGGGTTATCGGATAAAAAATTTATCCCTTACCTCTCTTTTGAAGGTGGAGTAGAATGCCTTCTCAGCAGAAAATTTTCCCTGACAGGGGGATTCTTTTTTAATCAGTTTCTACACGATACTTTCGACGGTTCAAAAGAAGGGACTCACGACGATAGTTTCTATGGTTTTGATTTAGGATTCCGTATTTATTTTTAATAAACGAAGAAAATGAAAGCAATAAAGTTATTCAATCCGATTCTCCTTCTGATAATGGTGTTATTGTCAGGTTGTGAAGATGAAAAAATCGATATAGTGAAGTATGGTTCTTTATCGGGAATCGTACTTAATGGTGAAGATTACACTCCGCTGTCAGGTGTGTTAATTTCGACCAGCCCGTCTAGTTCGGCTGTAATTACTGACGAGGAAGGGAAGTTTAATATAGAAAAAGTAGCGGAGGGTGAAGTAGCTGTTACTGCCCGAAAAAAAGATTTTTTGAGCAGCAGTATAAGCGTGGCGGTGTATGAGGGTGAAAATACCCTGATTACGTTTTATTTGTTGAAAGATAAAAAAGATGTCGGATGGGTGACCATTTACGATCCGGTTCCCGGAAATGGGGCAGTCGATCAACAAACTTCGATTACTTTCAAATGGAAAGTGGATCAGCAAAATAAAGATAAACAATTGGAATACACGGTTTATTACTTTGAATCGGGTTCAATTGTTCAACATGTTGCCGGCGAAAATCTCACCGTAAAAGAAGTAGTGGTTGATGGTTTGAAATATGCCACAACCTATTATTGGCATGTGGTAGCCAAATATGAGGGCAGCATTGTGGCAAATAGCCCGACTTGGACATTTAAAACGCGCAAAGCTGACTAAATAAACACAAAATAAATGCCGCAACCACTCTGTTGGCGCATTTAAGGTTCAAAATTATTAGGGGCTATAGTAGAAAAGGATAGAGGGGATTTTCCCCTCTCCCCTTTATTCAATACGATCCTTGGTATTAGTGATTTATAGGTTCGGTAAAGTGAATTTAGATGCTGTTTATACGGGTGTTTCGGAATGCATTATACGTTTTGCCGATGGCAAACAAAAAATCATTTCAAGTCAAGAGTCACGTGATTTATTGATGGTGTATATTATGGAATATAAATTGGAAGAATTGAGCTTCGTGGAGTCGGTGTTGAAGAATTATCGAAGTTCGAAAACCGTTCAGGATTTATCGGTTCGCTGTGGATATCGATCGACAAAAACATTTACCCGCCATTTCAAAAAAAATTTCGATATGACGCCTAAACAGTGGCTGTTGATGATGAAAAAAAACGAAGTAATATACTATCTGCAAAACACCGATTATTCTTTGAAAAAAATAGCCGCACTTCTGGGTTTCGCCGGCATTTCCCATTTATGGGACTTTTGCATAAAAAGGATCGGCATGACTCCTGCCGAAATTCGTAGTCAAAAAGAATAGTTATTCCCCTTTCTTGCTTAATAAGTAGCGGATGAGAACTTCGCTTTTTTCCTTTTCGAGTTTCAGCCGTTCGATTTCGAGCAGCAGTGATGAGAGTTCGTACGATTGGGCAATGCCCTCTTTTTCTTTATTCGTCATCCGTTTCGACACGGTGCGTTTGCCGATAAAATAAACCGTAAGAGGCCGATCTTTAAAGGTATAGACAAATTTGGCCACACCGTTTTCGTTGTCGCCACTGTAACGCACAATCTCGTAACTTGTGGCGAGGGTGCTGAAGCGGTAATTCAGCCCTTCTGATGTAACGGGAAGGGTTTCGGCATATTCGCCTTTGGGTAGGCTGATTTTTATTTGGTTGTGGTGGATGTTCTGACCAACAACAACACTTTCGAGGTAGAGATTCCCCTTTTCCTGTACCCCCGACCGTACCGTATTTTGATAGAGCGTTTGGCTCAGCGGATAGATTTTGGGAATGTAATCGCCAAATTCTTGATATTCTTCATCGCGAACGTAATCGAATTTCAACAGCATGACTTTTAGTGTGTCGTAATTTACCTGAAGCATGGAATCGCAAAAGGCAATGTTGCGTTGGTTTTCGGCTAAACGCACATCCTGCATCAACACAAAACCCGCTTTGATCTCTTTAAAAGCTTTAGGAAATTTTATTTTTATACTGTCAATCTGTGTTTTAGCTAAATCATAATTGCCTTCTTCATAAGCTTGTTGAGCGGCATTAAGGTAGTCTTTGGCCGTTTTTTCTTTACTTTGTGAACAAGCAACGAGCAGAAACAATCCGATAAAGATTTTATAAAAAACAGATACGGCCAAAAATTTAGTTGTCGGATAAAGCGATTTTCTCTTTTTCCCTGTCATGTTTTCGTATCGTAAGCGCTGCAAATGTACAAAATATATCGGCAGTAAAACAGGGTTTTAAACTGCATTTATTGTAATTTTACAAATTGTAACAAAACGATGCGGGTTTGTTCTCTTTCTAAAAACCTAAAAAGTAGGAAGCCAAAGAAAAATAGATGACGATACCGAGGATATCGGCAATTGACGTAATAAGCGGAGCACTGGCTGTAGCCGGGTCGAGTTTCAATTTTGTGAAAATAAAAGGCAGCAACAAGCCGATTAAACTGCCAATCATCACAACAAAAATCATGGTAAGAGCAACAATGTAAATGATTTCGGGCGATCGGAATTTCGCTATCGCTGCAATACCTAAAGCCATTGTAATTCCCAGTAAAAAGGAAACGATAAACTCTTTTCCAACCAACTTGTACCAGTCTTTCAAGTGGACATCGCCTGTGGCAAGCGATCGAATCATCAACGATGCCGTTTGCGAACCGGCATTTCCTGCACTGTCAATAATGAGAGGCAAAAAGAAAACCAGCGAAACTACCGATTGAATCACATGTTCGAAATTGGAAAGAACAGCGCCGGAAAAAATGTTTACGAAGAGCAATGCCACCAGCCAGAAAATCCGTTCCTTATATAATGTGAAAGCCGGCGCTTTAAGGGGATCGATAATGGGCTTTTGCAATGAACCGAATTTGAGGAAATCTTCGGTAGATTCTTCTTCAACAACGTCCATGATATCGTCGAACGTTACAATTCCCAATAAAATTCCTTCTTCGTTCACCACCGGCAAAGAAGCTCGGTCGTAATCTTTGAAAACACGGATAGCCATTTCCTGATCTTCCATAGCATTGAGTGCCACGAAACGACGATCCATGAGTTCCGAAACGGTTTGGTTGGGCGAGGCTAGAATGATATCTTTGATTTGAATGTCGTCCAGCAGTTTCCAGTCCTTATCCACAACATAAATGCTGTCTATTGTTTCGCAATTTTTACCGTATTGTCTGATGTGTGCAAAAACTTCTTCGATGGTATAATGGGGTTTTACGGCAACGTAGTTGGGGGTCATTAAACGCCCGATGCTGTTTTCGGGATAGCCGAGCAATTGGGTTGCAATTTTCCGTTCGTCGTCCGATAAAAGTTGGATCAACTGTTGAGTGACTTTTCCGGGCAGTTCCTCAAAAAAGGCGGTTCGATCGTCCGGATCGAGGTCGTTTAGCAAATCCGAAAGCTTATGGATGTTTTGAGCCAACCCTTCGATGATTTGTTCTTGACTCTCGTGCGAGAGGTGCTGAAAGGTTTCTTTGGCTTGTTCTCTGTTGAGCAGACGAAACAAAACCACATCGTCGCCTTCGGATGAATCTTTGATGCATTGTGCTACATCGAAAGGATCCAATTGATTTAAAGAATACTTGAGAGATTTCCAGTCTTTTTTATTGATAAGGTCCCGGAAGTTACGTTTAATGTTTACCATGATTCATGCCTCCTTACTTTTTTTTGCTGTAAAGAGACATTCAATCCCCTTACAGAAGTTGCTGATACTTGAAATTATTAGGATAAGGATCGTCGTCCATCGAGTAATAATTTAATTTTAGTGGTTTGAATGTGCAAAGATAACCATATTTTTTTCGGAAATAAAATTGCTGTATTATGCCACCTGTAAGATTTATTGTAATTTTGCAATTTGTTACAAATTACAAACCTGTAATTTTATGGAGATCCCTTACGAAAAGATACGTAAATATCTGAATAAACCGGTTTTTAAGTTGGTTTCGCAAGCTGCTGACGAGATGAACGTGGAGTGCTATGTGATAGGAGGATACGTTCGCGATATTTTTCTTCATAGAACGTCAAAAGATATCGATTTTGTGGTTGTGGGAAGCGGCATTGCTCTGGCAGAAGCGGTGGCAAAAAAAATGGGCAGACAGTCGAAAGTGACGGTTTATAAAAATTTTGGTACGGCACAAGTAAAATATAAAGGGTATGAGTTAGAATTTGTGGGGGCACGAAAAGAGTCGTATACCCACGATTCGCGAAAACCCATTGTGGAAGATGGTACGCTGGAAGATGATCTTAAGCGGCGCGATTTTACGATCAATACGTTGGCTTTGTGCCTTAACAGCGCTCGATTCGGCGAATTGGTGGATTATTTTAATGGGTTGCAGGATCTGGAAAATCGTATTATCAAAACGCCGTTGGATCCCAATATTACGTTTAGCGACGATCCGTTGCGTATGATGCGGGCAATCAGGTTTGCGTCGCAATTGGGATTCGATATTCATCCCGAAACATTCGATGCCATTGTGGCTAACAAGAAACGTATTTCCATTGTTTCTGCCGAACGTATTACCGATGAGCTGAACAAGATTATTCTTTCGCCGAAGCCGTCGGTAGGATTTATTCTGCTGGAAAAAACGGGACTGCTTGATCTTGTTTTTCCCGAGATGGCTGCATTGAAAGGTGTGGAAAATCGCGACGGGGTGCAGCATAAGGATAATTTTTATCATACACTTGCTGTGTTGGATAATATTGCGCTCAAAACCGATAATTTATGGTTGCGTTGGGCTGCCCTGTTGCACGATATCGGTAAATCGGCAACCAAACGATGGGAGCCTCAACTCGGATGGACATTTTATAATCACGATCATGTGGGAGCGAAAATGGTTCCCAGAATTTTTCGTCGACTGCGTTTGCCGTTGAACGAAAAAATGAAATATGTGCAGAAATTGGTTGCCTTGCATATGCGACCGATGCAACTGGTGGATGATCAGGTTACCGATTCGGCTGTTCGTCGTCTGCTTTTTGATGCAGGAGACGATATTGACGATTTAATGATGCTATGTGAAGCCGATGTTACGACAAAGAACCCTGCTAAAGCCAGGCTTTACCTTCGGAATTTTAAAATGGTGAGGCAAAAGCTGAGAGAGATTGAAGAAAAAGACCGAATACGGAATTTTCAACCACCGGTAGACGGATACGAGATCATGCAGACGTTTGGATTGAGCCCGGGAAAAGAAGTGGGGTTGTTGAAATCGGCTATCAAGGAGGCTATCCTCGATGGGATAATACCTAACGAACACGATGCGGCGTATCAGTTTATGTTGGAAAAAGCGAAAGAAATGGGATTAAACCCGATTAAATAAAAAACGTATTCAGATTATTTAGGAAACACATTGGCTTTTTTGGCAATATTTTTTGTTACTTTGCAAAATAATCGGGGGAAAGGTCGGTTTCGCCTCGCCTATTAATGCAATCCTTCCCGATTTTGTCCATATACAATTATGACGAAAAAATACCGAGTAAACAAAGCAAGATTTTTTAATGCAAAACTTACTTCCATTATCAGCATTACCTTGGTTTTGGTGCTGCTGGGATTGACTATTTTGACGTTGTTTTTGGGAAACCGACTATCGGATTATGTGAAAGAAAATGTGAGTTTCAGTGTGATGCTGGATCACAATGTGACGGATGCGCAAATAGCAGAAACCAGAAAACGGTTGGACAACATGCCTTTTGTGAAATCATCGCGTTTTATCAGTAAAGAGGAAGCCAAAGAACAGTTGATTAAAGATTTGGGTGAAGATCCTGAGGAGTTGCTGGGCTACAACCCGGCACAAGATTGCATCGAGATTTTTCTGAAATCGGAATACGCCAACACCGATAGTTTGGCAAAGGTGAGTAAAATCATTAAAGCTGAAACCAATATCGACGATTTGCTGTACCAGCAGGAGGTTATTGATTTGATAAATAATAATTTATCTAAAATTACCGCTATTTTGTTGATTTTATCGGCTGTGTTGCTTTTTATTTCTTTTACGCTGATTCGCAATACCATACGATTGAGTATCTATGCAAAACGATTTTTGATTCATACCATGAAGCTGGTGGGAGCAGTGGATGGGTTTATTCGAAAACCGTTTGTGAAAGAGAATATTATGATGGGTGTTATTGCCGGATTGTTGGCCGATGGTGTTATTTTTGGAATTTTATACTATTTTGGCATGGAATATGCAGATTTAAAATCTGTCCTCACCGTAAATGATATGACGCTGCTTTTTGGAGCGGTAATCGCGCTGGGAATAGTTATCACTGGGGCGGCTACTGTTTTTTCGGTAAATCATTATTTGAAAATGGATCCCGATAGTTTGTATTATGTATAAAGTACGCAACAATATATTGTTCTGAATTAAAAATATGGCACAAAAAAATTTTCCGTTAAGTAAAACAAACCTCATTATCTGCGGAATAGCAGTAGTAATTATTATTCTTGGATTTTTATTGATGATAGGACCGGGAACAACGGCAGAAACCGGCTTTAACCCCGATATTTTTAGTGCGCGCCGTATTAAAATAGCTCCGATGGTTTGCCTTGCCGGTTTTCTTCTGGTAATTGTTGGGATTCTGTATCCTTCCAATTCCAAAACAAAAGAAGAAGAAAAGAAATAAACCTTATCCTTTTTAATAGCCGGAATGAGTATTATAGAGGCAATCGTCATTGCAATTGTTGAGGGGATAACCGAATTTCTCCCGGTTTCGTCTACAGGACATATGATTATCACCCAGGCTTTGCTGGGGATAGAAAGTACACCATTTGTAAAAGCTTTTACTGTCGTTATACAATTTGGGGCTATTTTGTCTGTGGTTGTACTTTACCGACAACGTTTTTTTCAGCTGAACCCTGTTCAAATTATGGATCCGAAGGCAGTAGAAGGAATGAGCACGTGGAAAAAATGGGAAACCTATGTTCGACGTTTGCTTTACAAATTCGATTTTTACTGGAAACTGCTCATTGCGCTTGTTCCTGCCGGAGTATTGGGATTGCTGTTGGGGGATCAGATCGATGCATTGTTGGAAAATGTATCGGTGGTTGCTGTCATGCTTGTTGCCGGTGGAATTGTAATGCTTTTTGTTGACAAATGGTTTGATAAACCCAACGCCGATCAGACCATAACCTGGCAAAGGGCATTAAAAATAGGGTGTTTTCAGTGTATTGCTATGATACCGGGTGTTTCGCGTTCATTTGCAACCATTGTAGGCGGAATGAGTGTGAAATTGGACCGAAAAAATGCAGCCGAATTTTCGTTTTTTCTAGCAGTTCCCACAATGGCAGCAGCAGCGGGGTACAAACTGTATCAACTGATGAAAGACCCTGCAGGTATGTCTATACTGCATGACAATTTGACACTTTTGTTGATTGGAAATGCGGTTGCTTTTCTTGTTGCTGTGATCGCTATTAAGTTTTTTATTGATTTTATTACCCGGCACGGTTTTAAAGCGTTCGGATATTATAGGATCATCATTGGAGGATTAATGCTGATTCTGTTAAGTACAGGTATAATTTCAAACATAATTTGATTTTTTAATGGACTTTATTAAAGGGGAGGTTTTATATATTAATAAACCTTTGCATTGGACGTCGTTCAAAGTGGTGAACGTTGTGCGTGCCAAAATCTGCGAACGATTAAAGATAAAAAAGTTAAAGGTTGGTCATGCGGGAACACTGGATCCGTTGGCCACCGGCGTGATGGTTGTTTGCACGGGGAAAAAAACAAAGGAAATAGAACGGTTTCAGGCGCAAACAAAAGAATATATTGCTACTATTCGATTGGGTGCCACAACGCCGTCGTTCGATTTGGAAACAGCTGTCGATGCAACGTACCCCACTCATCATATTACCGAAGAAAAGGTAAACGATGTGATGAAAAAATTTGTTGGACAGATCGAGCAAGTGCCGCCTGTTTTCTCTGCATGCAAAATCGAGGGAGAAAGGGCATATAAATTAGCTCGTAAAAATGAAGACATTGAACTAAAACCTAAATTGTTGGTTATAGATAATGTGGAATTGCTTGCCTGCGAATTGCCCACAATAACCATAAAAGTGGTTTGCAGTAAAGGTACGTATATAAGGGCGTTAGCCAGAGATATAGGTAGAGAATTGGGGTCGGGCGCTCATCTTACCGGATTGGTGCGTACAAGAGTAGGAGATGTTACTCTTGATCAGTGTTTGCAAGTAAGCGAGTTGGATCGTTTTTTTGATGAAAATATAAAAAATGATTCGAATTTTTTGATTAAGTAAGTGTTAAGATTGAATCGGTTATTATAATTAAAGCGATATGAAACTTTCTCAATTTAAATTTGTTCTTCCTGAGGAACTTATAGCTAAATATCCTGCTGTTCATCGCGATGAGTCGCGACTTCTTGTTGTGCATAGAGAATCGGATGAACTTGAACATACAACCTTCAAAAATATTTTGGATTATTTTGAAGAGAAGGATTTTTTTATTTTTAATGATACAAAAGTTTTTCCGGCAAGATTGTTTGGATACAAAGAAAAAACAGGTGCACAGATCGAAGTATTTCTGTTACGAGAACTTAATCCCGATCAGCATTTGTGGGATGTAATGGTGAATCCTGCACGAAAAATACGCATCGGAAATAAATTGTATTTTGGTGAAAATGAAGAACTGGTTGCCGAAGTAATTGATAATACAACTTCGCGAGGGCGTACGATTCGGTTTTTGTACGATGGACCGTACGACGAGTTTAAAAATTTGCTTTTTTCGGTTGGGGAAACGCCGATTCCGGAATACATGGGGCGGCGTGCTGAACCCATAGATGAAGAGCGTTATCAGACCATATTTGCCGCCAATGAGGGTGCTGTTGTAGCACCTGCTGCAGGACTGCATTTCAGTCGTGAATTGATGAAGCGGATGGAGATAAAAGGAATCGATTACGGATTTCTTACTTTGCATTGCGGATTGGGAGTTTACCGTGATATTGAAGTAGAGGATCTTACAAAACATAAAATCGATTCCGAACAAATGATCATTACCGAAGAATTGTGCGAAAAAGTTAATCCGGCATACGAAGAAGGACGCCGTATATGTGTTGTGGGCGCTTCTACTATGAGGGCTGTTGAAACAGGGGTAAGCACCGACGGTCTCTTGAAACCTAAGGAGGAGTGGACTAACAAATTTATTTTTCCTCCTTATGAATTTACTTTCCCCTCGGCATTTGTTACGAATTTTCAACTTCCTTGTTCCACTTTATTGATGACGGCATGTGCTTTTGGTGGTTACGAAAAGGTAATGAATGCTTATGAGGTAGCCGTCAAAGAAAAATATCGTTTCGGTGCATACGGCGATGCTATGCTAATTATTGACTGATGGTATGTGATGATAAAATGTTGCATCGGGTGTTTTTAGGATTAGGATCCAATTTAGGTGATAAGGAAAAAAATATAAACGGTGCGTATACATGGATAGAAGAGCGGATTGGAAAAATTGTTTCCAAATCCGCTTTTTATGTCACTCCACCCGAAGGATTTATATCGGAGAATTGGTTCGTAAATGCTGTATGCGAAGTGGTGACGGAAGTACCGGTTGATGATATATTCGTAACCACGCAAGCCATTGAAAGACAATTGGGCAGAACAGAGAAAAGTGAAAATGGTAATTATACCGACAGACAAATCGATATTGATATTCTGATGATAGATGACCTGATTATTGATACGCCTGAATTAATGGTTCCTCATCCCCGGATGCATCTGCGCGAGTTTGTGCTTATTCCTTTTTCAGAAATTGCTCCCCAGATACTTCATCCGGTTTTAAAGCAAACTATCGGTGATTTGCTTAAAAAATTGCATAGATGAAAGCATTCATCGATCGTTGATAAATTAATGCTTTTTTTCATTTGAATAATGAAAAAATTTTGCCATTTTTGTAAAGGCGATGGATACCATCTCAAGTAGGGTCTCTTAATTTTTTTAAATCTTTTATGGAATGTCAATTTTTCGTCCCCATTACCCCTATAATTTAGGATATGCATTGAGTGGAGGTGGTGCAAAAGGATTTGCTCATCTGGGAGCACTCAAAGTGCTGGACAGAAATGGCTTTAAACCCGATGTTATTGTTGGAACAAGCGCCGGCTCGTTAGCGGGCGTTTTTTATGCCGATGGTTACACTCCCGACGAAATAGCTGAACTTTTTAAGGGGAAAGAATTCAGACAATTTATAGAATTTACCAAGCCTACGGCAGGTTTTTTTAAAACAACGGGTTTAAAATCGTTTCTAAAAAATAATTTGCGAGCAAAATCGTTTGAAGAACTTAAAATTCCTTTTATTGCAGTAGCCACCGATTGGAACAGGGCTCGTGCAGTGACTTTCTCACACGGTGATTTTTTGGTCGATGCTGTGGTTGCTTCATGTTCCATTCCAATTGTTTTTTATCCTCAAGTGATTAATGATGTTCCTTATGTGGATGGTGGGCTTTTGAAAAACTTTCCTGTGTCTGTTATTCGCAAAAAATGTAGGTATGTAGTGGGGGTAAATGTTTCTTTAATGACCCCTCCCCCTGAGAAAATAAATCTCAAAAATATGATCGAAAGAACGTTTAATTTAATGGCTAATTCCAATACGCTTAGCGATAGACAATTATGCGATATTCTTATTGAGGCCGAAGGAATTGAAAAATATTCCATGTTCGATTTAAATCATTCCAATGAGATGATGGCCCTAGGTGCTTCGTGTGCATTACAAAAAATGGGGGAAAGGGGAGCACAAGAGATCGTGAAAAGATGTACATCATTAAAGAAAAAAAATCATGCAAAGAAATAAGATATTTGTATATCAGATTCTTACCCGATTGTTTGGTAACAAAAATTCCAGAAATAAACCTCATGGCACGATTGAAGAAAATGGGTCGGGTAAGTTTAACGATATTACTGAAAGGGTGCTCGATGAACTTAGAGAAGCGGGTTATACCCATATTTGGTATATTGGGGCACTTGCTCATGCTTCTGCTACCGATTATACCGAATACGGCATTCCGCACCAATTTCCCGAGATTGTGAAAGGAAAAGCCGGATCGCCTTATGCAATAAGGGATTACTATGATGTGGACCCGGATTTAGCGGAAAATGTAAAGGAACGGATGCAGGAATTTGAAGAATTGGTTGCGCGTACGCATAAGGCCGGTTTGAAAGTACTCATTGACTTTGTGCCTAATCATTTGGCAAGAAATTATCAGTCGATCGCCAAACCGAAACATGTGAGAGAATTTGGAGCGAATGACGATACATCGGTTGCTTTTGCTCCTCACAACAATTTTTATTATTTACCCGGCCAACCATTGGATTTACAATTTCTGAGAAACAAAGGTATTGAGGTTAACTACGTTGAAAACCCCGCAAAAGCTACCGGAAACGATTGTTTCACTAACAGACCGAGCGAATACGACTGGTATGATACGGTAAAACTGAATTACGGTGTAGATTATTTGAACGGACGAAGGAAATATTTTGAGCCCATTCCCAATACGTGGAACAAGATGAGAGACATTTTGTTTTTTTGGGCTGCAAAAGATATTGATGGGTTTCGGTGCGACATGGCCGAAATGGTGCCTTTGGAGTTCTGGAAATGGGTGATTCCTCAAATTAAAGCACAATTTCCGGGTATTATTTTCTTTGCAGAGATTTATAATCCTTCCGTGTATCGCGATTTCTTAGCCGATAATACGTTTGATTATCTATACGACAAAGTGGGACTTTACGATGTATTGCGCGACGTGGCCTGTGGTTATCGGCCTTCTTCCGATATCACGTTTATATTAAATACGGTAGGCGATATACAACATCGGATGATCAATTTTATGGAAAATCACGATGAACAGCGTATTGCGTCCGATTTTTTCCTAAAAAGTGGCGAAAAAGGGAAAGCTGCAATGATTGTTACAGCTTGTATAAACGTAAATCCCGTGATGATTTATTTCGGACAGGAACTGGGTGAGAGGGGCATGGATGAAGAAGGATTTAGTGGGAGAGACGGCCGTACCTCGATATTCGATTACTGGTCGGTAGATACAGTGAGACGGTGGAATAACAACGGTAAATGGAATGAAGAGTTGCTTACTGAAGAAGAAATAAGGTTGCGACGATTTTATCGCAAGCTCATCCGGTTAGGTAATCGGGAAAACGCTTTGCGCGAAGGACTTTTTTACGATTTGATGTATGCAAATTACGAAAATCCGAATTTCAATTCAATGAAACAATATGCTTTCATTCGCGGAGATTACAAGGATTTTCTTCTTGTTATTAGCAATTTTTCAAATGAAAATGAAGAAGTTACGGTGTGGATTCCTGATCATGCATATGATTTTTTTAAAGTAAACAAGCATGAAAAGGCGATTGCTGTGCCTCTTCTTTCAGAAGAAAAATTTCCGATCGACTTTTCCCGGACAATGCCTTTAAAAGTAAAAATTAAAGCGCATGACGGAGAGATTTATAAAATTTCTTTTTTGTAAAATCTTTTATTGAAGTTAGTTTTTGTACTTTTGCACAAGAGATCGTTATTGTGGATGGAAAAAATAATTACCGAATAAGTTTAACTAATTATCGAATCAATAGAATAAATAAACATGCAAGAGAGACCTTTTAAAATTTTTTCAGGCTCAAAATCGCGTTATTTTGCAGAAAAAGTATGTAGCAGCTTAAATTGCCAGCTGGGTAATATGATTATTGAACATTTTGCCGATGGAGAATTTGCCGTATCGTACGAAGAATCCATTCGTGGTAAACAAGTTTTTCTGATTCAATCTACTTTCCCGAATTCAGATAATTTGATGGAATTGTTACTGATGATTGATGCGGCAAAACGTGCATCGGCTAAATCTATCGTGGCTGTCGTTCCTTATTTTGGCTGGGCGCGTCAAGACCGAAAAGATAAACCTCGGATTAGCATTGGTGCTAAATTGATTGCGGATTTGCTTAGTGTTGCCGGCATTAACCGATTGATAACGATGGATTTGCACGCCGATCAGATCCAAGGATTTTTTGATGTTCCTGTAGATCATTTATATGCTTCGGCTGTTTTTATTGAGTATATCAAAGAGTTAAATCTCGAAAATCTGGTTATTGCTGCTCCCGATGTGGGCGGTACAAAAAGAGCCAGTGTGTATGCCAAATTTTTTGGATGCCCTATGGTTATCTGCTATAAGGCGCGAAAAAAAACCAATATAGTTTCCGATATGGAAGTGGTTGGAGATGTGGAAGGGATGGATGTTGTGTTGATCGACGATATCGTGGATACTGCCGGAACCATTACCAGAGCAGCCGATAGTATGATTCTGAAAGGAGCGAAATCAGTACGTGCGGTTGCTAGTCATGCCGTAATGTCCGATCCTGCTTCGGAACGAGTTGATCGGTCAGCTTTGACGGAAATTGTGTTTACCGATAGCATACCTTACTCAAAAAAGTCGGAAAAAGTGAAAATACTTTCGGTAGCCGATATGTTTGCCAATGCAATTCAACGCGTTTGCAATAATGAGTCCATTAGTTCATTGTATCTTATTTAAAATCACACGATTATCAATCTTTCATAAAGGAATTGTTAATCCTGTAAAAGAGGGTGAATCCTATAAGCATTTGTCAATCACGCAAAAAATTGTAATCTCATATCTGAGTATAGATTGCGTAAATGCGCATCAATACATTAAAGGGATTGCTAAATCATAAAAAGAATTCTAATTTCGCAAAGGATTCTTAATCTCGTAAATAGGCAAAATAATATTTGCCTATTTTTTTTGACAATAATTCGGGATTCAGCATATCCGATGCAAGCGAAATATCTTTGATAGAACCATCGTTGTATAAAATATCGATGCTTTCTTCCTCTTGGCTATACATGTTGGTGGAAATTACATCGTGCGAAATAAGGTAACGCGCTTCGTGTTCCGACAAGTTGTATTTGCGTTGGTATTTTTTTACAAACTCTTCTATTCTTGAAGGATCTTGTTTCTTACGTGTGATTTCTATTTTGAACAACTTGCGGTTGACCATGCCGTTGCTGAGCAACGACAGTACCTTATCGGGGTGCGATGTCCACACTTTTAAAGCCGACCATATATCGTTATCGTCGAGATTGACAAAGTGTTGCAATGCTTTTCCGTTGTTTTCGAAATCGGCAAGTGTAGCATCTTTTTCCAAAAAATAGGATAGGGAAGGGGAGGCGAAAAGTTTTTCTCCTTGTGCGGTAAGCTCTTTTGCCCGTGTAAGGGTGTTGATGAGCATTTTTTCGGCTGCTACCGCAGTTTTGTGCAGGTAAACCTGCCAGTACATTAATCGACGCGACAAAAGAAAATTTTCGATCGAATAAATGCCTTTCGAATCGATTACTAAATGATCGTTGCGCACATCCATCATTTTTATAATACGTGCCGAACCGATATTGCCTTCGTTTACGCCGGTAAAAAAACTGTCGCGGCGCAAATAATCTAACCGATCTACATCCAGTTGACCGCTAACCAATTGATGGAGAAAATGTTTGGGATATGTGTCGGTGAATATTTCGATGGCGGTCTGCAGTGTACCGTTCCATTCCTTGTTTAACTGTTGCATCAACAGCAGGGAAATCTCTTCGTGATGGATATTTTTTACGAGGGTGTATTCTAATATATGGGAAAACGGACCGTGACCAACATCGTGCAAAAGAATTGCAGCCAGTGCCCCGTTGTATTCTTCTCTCGATATATCGTGACCTTTTTCTTTGAGGTTTTTTAATGCCTCGTTCATCAAATACATTGCCCCGATAGAATGATGAAAACGCGTGTGCTGTGCACCGGGATATACAAAAGAGGTTACCCCCAACTGCCGGATGCGATTAAGGCGTTGCAAATAGGGATGTTGAATAATGTCGTATATAAATTCGTTGGGGATATTGATAAATCCGAATACCGGGTCGTTGATGACCCTCCGTTTAGAAGGCATAGTAAAGTTTTAAAAATCTTGTAAGGTCTACTTGTCCAAATATTTGGTTAGCATAGTACTCATTTTCTGCTGCAATTTTTTTGCTTCCTCACGTGCAGCATTAGCAAAATCCGCGGAGGAATCGGCGTACAGAATAGCACGCGATGAATTGACAAGTAATCCACACGTGCTGTTCATGCCATATTTACATACCTCTTCTAGCGATCCTCCCTGAGCGCCGATACCCGGAACAAGCAGAAAATGATGGGGAACAATTTTGCGAACATCTTCAAATAAATGACCTTGTGTGGCGCCTACTACATACATCATTTGCTCGTCCGAAGCCCATGTTTGAGAAATGCGGAGCACTTTTTCGAACAGCCGTTCGCCGTTGCGATCTTCTGTGAGTTGAAAATCGTGTGCGCCCTTGTTGGATGTCAATGCCAAGAGAATAACATGATTCTGCGGATAAAGAAGAAAAGGTTTTACACTGTCTTCTCCCATATAGGGCGAAACGGTTACGGCATCTACTTTCATTGCATCGAAATAAAAGCGGGCATACATTTCGGCGGTGTTCCCGATATCGCCTCGTTTGGCATCGGCAATAATAAATTGATCGGGATAGCGTTGTTTGATGTAGGCCACCGTTTTCTCAAAGGCTAACCAACCTTTTTGACCTGCTGCCTCGTAAAATGCAATATTAGGTTTGTATGCCACGCAATAGGGCGCTGTTGCATCAATAATGGCTTTGTTAAAAATATATATGGGATCATCGTTATCTAGCAGATAATCAGGTATTTTTTCCAAATCGGTATCCAATCCCACACATAGGAAGGATTGTTTTTTCTTAATTTGTTGAAAAAGTTGTTGTTTATTCATTTTTTTATATTTCAGATTCTTTCATTCGTTCTGCATTTTCGCTTATGATCAATTGATCGATCATGGGTTGGATATCTCCATCCATAAATGCAGATAAATTATGAAATGTAAAATTAATTCGGTGATCGGTAACTCGTCCTTGCGGATAATTGTATGTACGAATTTTTGCAGAGCGATCGCCCGTAGAAACCATCGTTTTGCGACGCGATGCAATTTCCTCATGGCGTTTAGAGAGTTCCATATCATAAAGTTTCGTTCGGAGCATTTGCATGGCAATTTCTCGATTTTGCAGTTGGGAACGTGCTTGTTGCGACACTACCACAATTCCTGTGGGTTTATGCGTGAGCTGCACTTTTGTTTCCACTTTATTTACGTTTTGCCCTCCTGCGCCGCTTGATCGCGCTGTATGAAACTCAATGTCGGCCGGATTTAATTCAACATCAAATTCTTCGGCTTCAGGTAAAACGGCCACTGTTGCTGCAGAGGTGTGGATGCGTCCTTGCGTTTCGGTTGCCGGCACGCGTTGCACGCGGTGTACACCCGATTCGTATTTCAAGGTGCCATATACATTTTCACCTGTGACCGTAAAAA
The DNA here is from genome assembly GCA_964444915.1 of uncultured Dysgonomonadaceae bacterium. GTDB lineage: Bacteria > Bacteroidota > Bacteroidia > Bacteroidales > Dysgonomonadaceae > Anaerorudis. Next base: position 6,569 of record CAYUIY010000014.1, on the reverse strand, counting down.
TAATTTCCTTAAATCCTCCGGCTGTTCCTTCTGTAAAGCTTGTCACTTCGGTTTTCCACCCTTTGTTTTCGCAAAATCGGGTGTACATTTTATATAAATCGCCGGCAAAAATAGCAGCTTCATCGCCACCGGTGCCTGCACGAATTTCCATAACTACATTTTTCTCATCATCCGGATCGTCAGGAAGCAACAAGATTTTTATTTTCTCTTCCAACGTTGGAAGTTTCTCCAGCTGTACCGACAATTCTTCGTTTGCAAGTTGTCTAAGATCGGCATCCGTTTCATTTTCTAGGATATTTTTAGCTTCTTGGATCGCGTCTAGTGTATTTTTATATTCGTTTCGTGTCTCTACAATCTTTTGCAAGTCGCTGTATTCTTTATTGAGTTTCACAAAACGCTCCATGTCCGATATCACATCGGGATCGGTAATTAGTGTTGCAACCTCCTCAAAACGAGCAACTAAGTGTTCTAATTTATCTAGCAATGAATTTTCTGCCATATATTCAACTTAAAATTATTTTTGTATGGGTATCCCCATTATTGATGGATAATACCCTTAACTGTAAATGAATTTCCCAAATTCGCTTTCTATCATTAACTCTTTCTTCTCTGATTTTTCTACATATCCCACAATTTGTGCATCAACATTAAACGATTGGGAAATCTCAATAATACGCTGAGCATAAGTCTCGGGCAAATAAATTTCCATTCGATGTCCCATATTGAAAACCTGATACATCTCTTTCCAATCCGTTCCTGATTGTTGTTGAATAAGAGAAAAGAGGGGTGGAATAGGGAAAAGATTATTTTTGATAACCCTGAGATCTTCATTCAAAAAGTGTAGGATTTTTGTTTGTCCACCGCCGGTACAATGAATCATTCCATGTATTTTTGTTCTCAATTCATTGAAAACCAATGATATAATAGGGGAGTAGGTGCGAGTAGGAGACAATAGCAGTTTGCCTGCATTAATGTCCAGATTTTCAATTTTATCCGTTAATTTCATTTTGCCTGAGTATACCAAAGAGGCCGGGATAGCCGGATCATAACTTTCAGGATATTTTTTGGCAAGATAGTTGGCAAAGACATCGTGGCGAGCCGAGGTAAGGCCGTTACTTCCTATGCCGCTGTTGTATTCTTTCTCGTAAGTGGCTTTTCCATAAGAAGATAATCCTACAATGACATCGCCTGCCTGAATATTTGCGTTATCGATTACATCGGAACGTTTCATACGGCAAGTAACGGTGCTATCAACAATAATTGTGCGCACAAGATCGCCCACGTCGGCCGTTTCGCCACCCGTAGGATAAATATGCACACCCATTGACGATAATTCTTCGCACAATTCATTTGTGCCATTTATGATAGCCGATATCACTTCGCCTGGAATGAGATTTTTGTTTCTACCGATAGTTGACGATAATAATATATTGTTATCGGCTCCCACGCATAGTAAATCATCAACGTTCATAATCATGGCGTCTTGTGCGATTCCTTTCCATACAGAAAGGTCGCCCGTTTCGCGCCAATAAACGTAAGCAAGCGATGATTTTGTTCCGGCGCCGTCTGCATGCATAACATTGCAATAAGTCGGTTCTCCGCCTAAAATATCGGGAATTATTTTGCAAAAAGCTTTTGGAAAAATTCCTTTATCCAAATTTTTAATCGCATTGTGCACATCTTCTTTTGAAGCTGAAACGCCGCGTTGATTATAACGTTGGTTGGTCATGTGTTGTGAAGAGTTTTTCTGATTTAAAAATTCATTATGTAAGATTCCGGCACAAAGATACTATTTTTAAATCATCCTTTTTACTTTTAAATCATTCATTTTTATGTTTGCATTGTGTAAATCTTGCTTTTAAATGCGCTTCAATTTTGTATCATCGCGTTGAAATTGATCAGATGAAATGCAACTGATAGAAAATAAATATAATTCCTATTATGTTTAATCATAATATTGGAATTATATTTATTCCTAACTTTAGTTTAACTCTGTACTTTAGTTTAACTCTGTACTTTAGTTTAACTCTGTTCCTATGTTTAACTTCGTTCCTACTCTATAGTTTGATATGCTTGAGAGCCGAAATATATTTATTTGGCGTCAATATATTTATTCGGCGTCGATACATAATCATTATTATTTTTCAAGCAAATAAAAAAAGCGATACCAAAATAAAAAGTATCGCTTTTTTTTCTTTCTTATAAATGAAATCACTGGTTGATATCAAGTTCAGCCTCAACTGCTTGAAGTTCTTTTGATTTATCTACACCTAGAAGGCTCAAATTGTAATATACGTTTCTTAATTTTAATAATGCGGATTTAATTTCAGATTCATCGGCATTGCGTGCCCTCAACAATTCTGTGTATTTCTCCAGTAACGGCAACGCTTTTTGATATAATTCCAATGTTTTTTTATCGTTCTCGATTTGTTGCTGTCGGTTTGTTAAGGTCGCTGTCACTTCTTTTAAGTCCTGAGCTTGAAGAATATAATTTACCGCTAATCCTTCCAGTGCTCTTTCGCAATTTGGATCTTGCTCAAGTGCTTTATTATATTCGGCTTCTGCAGCGGCATAATCTTTCTGTTCGATCAGTAAAGCAGCTTTTACACTATTTAATTCACACGCATTCGCCGGATCATTAGCAATGGCTTTGTCTAAATATTCCATTGCTTTCTCGTGCTCACCTTGACGTATATATATATTTATCAGATTAGGAATAAAATACTTGCTTTCAGGGAATTTCTCAGCTCCTAAATAAAGTACTTCCATAAATTTAGTAGAGTCTCCTACTTGAAGGTATTCACTTGCCAACAATTCGTATAAGTCGCTTTCTTTATAAGCACTATTTTCGATGAAGGGTTGTTCATTGATGGCTCTTTGGATAAGTTCTATTGCCTTTTCATGATTATCTGCCTGAATAGCTGTAATGATGGCATAATATTTAATAATCTGATAAGTGCTGTCTAAGTTGAAAGCATCCTTCTCGTCTTCAAACATTGGCAGAGTGGGTATTGTCCAATATATTTCGAAACATTCTGAAGCTTTGGCATAATCTCTTTGCTCGTTATAGTAAACTCCTCCGTTAATATAGTAAGGGTGATTAGCTTTTAAAATAGCTGCTATATCTTTTCTTACCCTGTTTTTCACCTTACCTTTTTCATCGGGCAACTGACCCAAAGAATCTGCTTTGACATAAGGATAGAAAGACTCCAATAACCCATTGTACATCACTTTTTCATTCGTCGGTTTACCAAGCATTTGATTCATTCTTTCGTTATCGAAAGCCTTGTTTCCAATATCGCCATACAGTTTCCATGTTTCCGGATCATTCGCGGTTTCAGGATGATTAATAGCCTGTTTAATTAATGCTCGTGCTTCTTCTAAATTGTTACTGTCAAGAGCACGTTTAGCATCTTTCAGAACTTTTTTTTGAGCGAACATTGTGCCCGCTGAAAAGACTGCTATCAAGGTAAAAAAAAGAAATTTTTTCATTTTATTTATTTTTAATCGATTAATTAATTTCTTACAATTTCCATGCTAAGCATTATTCTTTATCAGAATCAGCATCGTCATTTAATTCATTTATTTCGTTGTTTTCCAAATCCTCTGAATTTACTTTACATACGGATGCAATTTCATCGTTGCGTTTATCCAAATTGATAAGACGAACTCCTTGCGTTGCTCTTCCCATGATGCGAATATCGGAAATTTTTACGCGTATTGCAATTCCGGATTTGTTAATTATCATTAAATCGTTGTCGTCTGTTACACTTTTAATAGCTACCAATTTGCCTGTCTTTTCTGTAATATTCAGAGTTTTAATTCCTTTTCCACCTCTGCGTGTAACACGATATACGGGTTCACCATCTTCATCGTTCAAGTAGGTTCGTTTTCCGTACCCTTGTTCCGAAACAACCAAGATAGTATTTTCCGAATCCGGATCCATACAAATCATCCCTATGATACAGTCTTCACCATCTTCATCGAGTGTCATTCCTTTCACGCCAGTAGCTGTACGTCTCATCGGACGTACATCCGATTCGTGGAATCGGATAGCGCGTCCATTTCTGTTTGCCAATATAACATCTTTATTTCCATCGGTTAAACGTACAGATATCACCTGATCGTCTTCCCTAAGTGTAATGGCATTTACACCATTTTGCCGCGGGCGTGAGTAAGCCTCTAGCAATGTTTTTTTCACTATTCCCTGTTTAGTACAGAAAAGGAGGTAATGCGAATTAATATACTCTTCATCGTCCAATCCCGGTACTCGTACAAATGCTGTAACCGCATCATCGGGGTCGATATTTAATAGGTTTTGTATTGCTCTTCCTTTAGATGTTCTTGAACCTTCGGGAATTTCGTATACACGCAACCAATAGCATTTCCCTTTTTGTGTAAAGAAAAGCATATAGTTATGGTTGGTTGCCGGGTAAATAAATTCCACAAAATCTTCATCACGTGTTTCAGAACCTTTGGACCCTACCCCGCCTCGGTTTTGCGTGCGAAACTCCGATAAAGGTGTACGTTTAATATAACCCATGTGTGAAATGGTGATGATCATTTCGTCATCGGCATAAAAGTCTTCGGGATTTAATTCTTCCGATGAATAAATAATTTCAGAACGGCGCTCGTCGCCATATTTGTCTCTTATTTCAATAAGCTCGTCTTTGATAACTTGCATGCAGAGCTCTTCGTTGTTCAGTATTTCATTGAGGTATTCGATTTGTTTTTTAACCTCTTCATATTCGGCATGAAGTTTATCCTGTTCTAAACCCGTTAACTGTCGCAGACGCATTTCCACTATTGCACGAGCCTGAATTTCAGTCAGTTGAAAACGCTCTATTAATCGATCCATAGCTTCTTTCGGGTTACTCGAACTACGGATAATGGCAATTACTTCGTCTATATTGTCCGATGCGATAATTAAACCTTCCAGAATATGTGCTCTGTCTTCTGCTTTTTTAAGGTCGAATTTTGTTCTTCTGATCACCACTTCGTGCCGATGTTCCACAAACAGTTCAATCATATTTTTCAGATTGAGCATTTGGGGTCGTCCTTTTACCAAAGCAATGTTGTTTACATTGAACGACGATTGTAAAGCAGTGAGTTTATAAAGTTTATTTAATACGACATTGGCATTGGCATCGCGTTTTATATCAATCACGATGCGCATTCCTTGGCGGTCACTCTCATCGTTAATATTCGAAATCCCTTCAATTTTTTTATCCGTAACCAAATCGGCAATATGCTTAATCAGGTCGGCTTTGTTGACCATATAAGGGATTTCGGTAATAATGATTTGGTCGTGGGTTTTGCCGATTTCAATTTCGGCTTTTCCGCGAATAACCACCCGTCCTCTTCCTGTTTCAAAAGCCTCTTCTACACCTTCATATCCATATATGTATCCCCCGGTTGGAAAATCGGGTGCTTTTACATATTGCATAAGGCCTTTGACATCGATATCTCGGTTGTCGATATAAGCAATAATGCCGTTAATGCATTCCGTTAAATTATGGGGAGCTATATTGGTAGCCATCCCTACTGCGATTCCCGCCGATCCGTTAATCAGCAAGTTGGGAATTCGTGTTGGGAGAACAGTTGGTTCATAGAGAGTATCATCAAAATTCAATTGAAAATCGACCGTATCTTTATCGATATCGCGCAGCATTTCTTCGGCCAGTTTGTTGAGTCTTGCTTCGGTATACCGCATGGCTGCGGGGCTATCGCCGTCTATACTACCCATATTACCTTGGCCGTCAATCAGCGGATAGCGCATGCTCCAGTCTTGTGCCATGCGCACCATAGCATTATAAACTGATGAATCGCCATGAGGATGGTATTTTCCCAACACCTCTCCTACGATTCGGGCAGATTTTTTATGGGGTTTATCCGATGTATTACCCAACTCGTACATACCGTAGAGTATACGTCTGTGAACGGGTTTAAGTCCGTCTCTCACATCGGGTAACGCTCTGGAAACAATAACAGACATCGAATAATCGATGTATGCCGATTTCATTTCGTCTTCGATGTTAATCTGAATGATTCTTTCTTCCTGATCAATCATACTATATTGTTTAATTTACCAAATCTTTCTTTAAAAATTACAAGACGTATTTGCTTTATTTACAGGCATTTATCAATTCTTGTCAGAGATGTTATAATATTCTACTAAGGTACTGCTTTTTGTCGAATTTAACAAAAAAACCGTTGTATTTTTCATGCATTTTTTCAACCAATAATTGCAAAACATCAACCGCAATGTCGCACTTCTAATTTGAACTTAGGTGTCTTTTTGCAACCGGATATTGCTATTAAAAACATTTGTTGGAGTATTGTATTTTTTTATTTGAACTTCGTATAATAAATATTGTAACAACCCGGAAAACTATGAAAAATTCTTCCGGGTTGTTACAAGAGTCAAATCTATGACATTTTATAATTATACGACATTATTTTAATGAGTCTGGTTTATTGACCGTGACAGTGTTTATATTTTTTACCACTTCCGCATGGACACGGCTCGTTGCGTCCAATCTTTTTTTCTACCCGTACCGGTTCCAATT
>CAYUIY010000013.1:0-33924 GCA_964444915.1 uncultured Dysgonomonadaceae bacterium | reverse complement strand
AGATTACCGGACTCGAACCGGTCACCTCAACACTGCCAGTGTTGCGCTCTAGCCAAGATGAGCTAAACCCCCAAAATTTTCTGCAAAGATAAAGATTTTGTTTATATTTGCAATTATAACGGCAACTAAAAAATGACAAAAGAGCCGACACAACGCATCATAATGGGAATTGACCCCGGAACGCGAGTTATGGGATACGGTATATTGCATGTGATTGACAACAAGCCTTTCATGAAAACAATGGGCGTGATACAACTCAATAAATATGAAGACCAATACCTGCGACTAGCAAAAATATATTCTCGTGTAATCAGCCTTATTGAAGAATATCTGCCCGACGAAGTAGCGATTGAATCGCCTTTTTTCGGGAAAAATGTACAAAGTATGCTCAAATTGGGACGCGCCCAAGGAGTTGCAATTGCCGCTGCCATTTCCCGCGATATTCCAATTTTTGAATATGCTCCGCTAAAAATAAAGATGGCCATAACAGGAAATGGACGTGCTGCCAAAGAACAAGTGGCTTACATGCTTCAAAAAATATTACATATTCCCGATGAAATCATGCCACATCAATTGGATGCAACGGACGGATTGGCCGCAGCGCTGTGTCATTTTTACCAATCGGATATCGGCGTTGAGAAAGCAAAATACAAAAGTTGGAAAGATTTTGCAAAACAAAATCAGAAAAGAATTAAAAAAGGATTCTGAAAAGAATTCATTTTGATAATTTTTTATCTTTGCCACATGAAAGAACTTATCTCTCATATCGAATTTTTGCTTCATACACACGATTGCGTGATTGTTCCCAACCTCGGAGGATTTGTACTTAATGTTTACCCTGTTAAGAAAAACGGATTAGCAGCTTTTGAAGCCCCCAATTGCGAATTGATATTCAATCAGAATCTTACTTATAATGATGGGCTTCTGGCAGAATCGTTCATGAAAACCGAAGGAATTTCTTTTGAAGCGGCTCAAAATCGCGTAGAAGCAGGAGTAAATGAATTGAAAAGTGCTCTTCAAGAAAACGAATGTGTAAAGTTCGGGAAACTAGGAACATTCCAAATAAACAACGAAAAACAGTATGTATTTACGCCTTTCGTATTTATAAGACCTGAGTTTTATGGCCTCACAAAAGTTGCACTCCAACCCCTGAGTCATGTACAACCTATCCGTCCCGTTGTAAAAACACAAAAAAAACGTCGGACTATACGACATATAGGAATTGGAACTGCTGTAGCAATCATTGCCGGAATGATTCTATTTCTATCGCCTCTGAACAAAAACGATCATCTAAGACAAAATACCAAAATGGCATGGAAAAGCAGTTTATTCCGAAATAATGGTGCGACAAATACTTCACACAAAACTCCAGTCCAGGCAAAAGTTGCTACTCCTGCGAATGCCCTTGAAGAACAAAACAACGAAAAGGTTGCTACACAGCCTGACGCAGTAATAAATGAATCATCGCAAAATTCAGATCATACGATGACGCGCCCCCCTCTGCAAAAATATTATGTCGTAATGGGAGTATGTAAGACACGCAAAGTAGCAAAAGAAATAAAAAATACACTAGAATCAGAAGGTTTCACCCAAACTTCATGGATCGAACGCCCGGGCAGAATTGATGTTTATGCAGCCTCATTTACCGATCAGGATGCAGCGAAAGACTTTCTAAAAGATGTTCACACTCGCTATCCTCATCATCGTGACGCATGGATACTAATATATTAAAAATGGCTAAAAAACACATCACTTTAATTCCTTATGGCGGTTTGACCAATCGAATGAAAGCAATAGAGTCGCTTATTCAGTTATTAAGCCATGCAGATGCAGAAGGAATTTTTATATGGTTTAGGGACAAAGGACTTAATTGTCGGTTCGATCAATTATTTCAACCTCTAGAAGTAAAAGGATTGATTCAAAAAGAAGCATCGTTCACCGACCATATCCTATACGATCGACCTCGATTAAAAAATTGTCGCATCCCATCTCTTTTTCAAAAACTTATTTATCGCGATTGCCTTCACGAAAATGAAGTCACTCAGTGTACTATAAACCATTTTGATTTTGAAGAATGGGTACAAAAAAAGAAAAAAGTATATTTATCATCTTGCATTTTATTTTATCGTGACCCGGATAAAAGATTATTCGAACATTTTCATCCCATTCCTCATTTGCAGAAAAGAATACATGCTGTCTGTTCCACATTTCCACATCACACAATAGGCGTTCATATCAGACGTACAGATAACACAAAAGCAATTAAACAAAGTCCTACACCCCTTTTTATCAAAAAAATGGAAGAAGAAATCGACAAAAATCCGGATGTGAAATTTTATGTTGCATCGGACTCAACTGAAGAAAAAAAACTGCTTTTGTCACGTTTCCCAAACAGAATCATCACTATGGATAAAAACATAAGCCGTTCTACAGTAGAAGGCATGCAAGATGCTCTTGTCGAGCTCTATATACTTGCGCATACTCGTGCTATTTTAGGATCTCCTTATAGTTCGTATGCCGAAACAGCGGCCTTAATAGGAAATACACCTTTCGAAAAGGTAATAATATGACGGAAGAAAAAACGATTTTTCGTATATTTGTCGAATAACAAAAAAGTGTATTCATTTATAAAAAGAAAAAACATGAATATCAGAAAACTAATCAATACAGTAGGAGTGGTTTTTTTCGCTATTCCTCTTTCTGTGTCAGCAATTCAATCACCCTCTTTAAGCAAGAATCGGTCAAGCAATAATTCATTTGTGCTACAGAAAAAGAATCCACCGCTATCGAAAACAGACAAAATTGTTAAAGAACCCGATATCGATCCCATGTTTACCGGAGGAACGGCTGCAATGCATAAATTCATCACATCCACCTTAAATTATCCCAAAGAAGCTATTGAAAAGAACATTGAAGGATTAGTCGTTTACACATTTATTGTTGAAAAAGACGGTACACTATCCAACTTTAATCTAATTCATCATGCCGATCCGTTACTCGATGCCGAAGCCCTGCGCATTCTAAAAGCTATGCCACCGTGGAGACCCGCTAAATATAAAGGCGAAGCAGTACGTGCGGAAGCATACTTACCCATGTACTTTAAAATAAATAAAAATGCCCGCAGCGCTGCCAATAATAACACGTGCGCTCCCGGCAGTGCAACAGCAAAAACCGACCTCAACATCCTGGCCAATGAAGAAATTTTCTCAATTGTGGACGAAATGCCTCAATATCCCGGCGGAGAAAAAAAATTAACCGAATTTTTATCGGAAAAAATCATCTACCCTTCTCATGCACTTCAAAATGGTATGGAAGGGCGTATCCTTTGTTCATTTATTGTGGCAAAAGACGGCACCATTTCCAACATAGAAGTTTTGCAAAGCCCCGATCCTGAACTTAGCCGAGAAGCAATACGGATACTGAGCCTCATGCCAAAATGGAATCCGGGCATAAACAACGGGGAAAAAGTAAACGTAAAATGTGTTCTTCCTATCGATTTCAAAATAAACGAAACGCCTATACCTCCAACAACGACAAACAATTGATTTTTCTAATCGTCTCCGATATCGCGAAAAAGTTTTTTATTCGCGATATTTTTTTGTGCTGCTCGAAACAAAAATTTATTTATTTCAGTTCTAAGTCAAATTCGCGCCTATCTGTATAGGTATTGACAAACAAACGAAAAGGAACAAGCTCTGAACTTCCAGCCGGACGCAGACTACTTATCAAAAATGAAGCATAAAATGTCTGCGGGTATCCGGGAGGATCATTATCTCGGGAATGACTAAAATACAAATCCACAGTAGGTGAAGTCGTATCTCTGAAGAGCCCAATAAGATGCTTTTTGCTGTGATATTCTGTTTCAAAAACCATATTGAGATAATCGCCACCTACCCACACGCTCTGTATTTTTACCGGATCGTCATAAATCCGTTGAAAAAAACCCAGCATTTGGATGGTCCCCGTGAATATATCCGCTACATTGTTTACTTTTATGGTATCACCTCTGAGCGGTGTATAATTGAGAATTACACGTTGCCCACTGTTACCCGAATAGTATTTTAATTCTTTGGGAATAAGAATCCTTTGATTATCGAGTTGAAAAAAAACGATTTGTTGAGAGTGCAACACTGTAGCAAAATCGACTAAAAAATTATCGATGCGTTCATCCTCTTTCTCACAGCCGACTGCAAGAGAAAAAACAATTATTAGCGTCGTAATGAATAGTTTTCTTTTCATCTCTTGTCCTAAAAAGAATCACGTCGTTTGGTGTACTTCAATAAAATTTTTTACGGGATTGCCATACATTTCGATAATTTTTTCACGTAAAAAATCCCAATCTTTATTCTTAAGTTGAATTTTATTGATCTGTTTTTCCACATATGCTTCAAATGCCTCTTTATCTTCTGACGTATATTCCGATTGAAACATAGTAGAGTCTGTCATCGTATCGTAAGCTACATAATTGAAAGGAAAAAAAATATAATTCATATAAATTTCCGCATCAATAATACGTGCAGCAGCTTCTAATAAAGATGATTTAGGCAAAGAAAGATCCAGTTGGTCGAGTTTCCGATTAATCCCTTCACCAAATTTAAAGTACACCCTGCCCTTATATCCGTTAATTCCGGTCAACATGTTTTCCAAATCATCAGCAGGTGTTTTTTTGTGATGAGGATTATCGCGTTTTAATTGAAATTCTTTTGCTTTAAGAAAATCGCAAGGATCAAATTCATATGAAATAGCAAGAGGAATAATGCGCAATGCTTTCAACATATCAATAGGGCGCGAACTATCTTTCAATGTAAGCATTTTCAACAGACTGACTTGTGTTCGATCGTTCGAATCTTTTGCACGCCCTTCGCGCTGAGCAATCCATATCGATTGATTGCGCTCTCTAATCGTATAATGAATATATTCAGACAAATGTCGGGAAGTTTCAAGCATTTCCCGCATCGGAACATTTCGTTTCACAATAAAACTTTTATTCAGCCGTACCAAATGAGTGATCCAAGGATATATGAGTAAATTATCGCCAATAGCAACTTCGGTAGTATCCATTCCCTGCGAATAAAGAAGCATATTCAGAAAAGCCGCATCCAATACAATATCGCGATGATTCGAAATAATCACATGGCTTAACCCGTCATTGATGTTTTCCCAATTGAAACCTTTCATTTCTGTGGTGGTTTTTTGAATAAGCCGTTTAAGAACAGGATAAACAACTTTGCTTTGAAAATCGTTGACGGTCACACAACTTCTCATCAAAGAGCACAATTGCTCCCAACTCATCGGCTTGATGATAGGTTCAATAGCTTTCCTGAATTTATCGTCAGCAAGTAATTTTTCAATAGTCTCGGGCACTTCGCTATCGTAAACCGGACGAATATCGTCAAAAGAAGTAGTTAGAACGGATTCCATAGTTTTATTTCAAAAAAGATTTAGCTTTATTATATTCATATTCAATGATCTCGCTCAGCACATCGGTCATGGAAAGATTCGCAGCAGCCACCTGTTGGGGTATGAAACTAGTAGGCGTCATACCCGGCGTAGTATTTACTTCCAGCAATATGGGAGTGTTGTCCGAAATAATATAATCGACACGGATAATGCCTTTTGCCCCCACTAAATCATAGATCCATGATGTCATTTCCTTGATTTCCCTTGTCATTTGTTCTGAAATGCGGGCAGGCGTTATTTCTTCTACTTGTCCATCGTACTTGGCTGCATAATCAAAAAATTCGTTATGGCTGACCACCTCGGTAAGAGGCAAAACATACATCCCTTTCTTGGTTTTATAGCAGCCACAGGTTACCTCGGTACCCGCAATAAAACTTTCAACGATAACTTCAGACGATTCATTAAAAGCATCGGCAACGGCTTGCTCCAACTGCGAAATTTCCTTTACTTTCGTCGTCGCAAAACTCGAGCCCCCCGCATTTGGTTTCACAAAAACAGGCAATCCCAAACGGGAAACAATTTCTTCCTCAGAACAAACAGTATCTTTCTTCAAAAGAACCGATTCAGCCACGTTAATGCCAAAACTTTTCAAATAATGATTACATATGAATTTATTAAAGGTCAACGCCGATGCCAATACACCACTGTTTGAATACGGAACGCCCAACATGTCGAAATAACCCTGCAGAGTACCATCTTCTCCGGGAGTGCCATGAATAGTAATGTAGGCAAAATCAAACTTTATCACCTCCCCGGCAGCTGTGAAGCTGAAATCGTTTTTATCGATAAGATATGAGTTGTTTTCGTATACTGCAAACCACGATTCTTTGTCAATTTTTACTTGAAACACATTGTATTTTGTCTTATCCATAAACGAATAAATGCCGGCAGCACTTTTTTCGGATACTCCTTTCTCTGAAGAATAACCGCCCCACACAATAGCTATATTTTTCTTCATATTTACTATTTTAATTGTCGTGCGAGAGCATAAATACGCCATTTCTGAATCACTTCTTGTATGTCGGCCGGTAATTCGCTTTCAAAAACCATTTCTTTCCCGGTAGTAGGATGAACAAAACCGAGTGTCTGTGCATGTAAGCATTGACGGCGACATGCCGCAAAGCAATTGTAAACAAATTGTTTATACTTAACGGAACGCAAACCGTAGAGAATCTCGTCCCCTCCGTAACGTTCATCATTAAAAAGCGGGTGACCAATATGTTTCATATGAACACGAATCTGGTGTGTGCGCCCTGTTTCCAATTGGCATTGAACAAGGGTTACATAACCAAATCGTTCCAATACTTTATAATGAGTAACAGCCGTCTTGCCCATTTCTCCGTCAGGAAAAACACGCATAAGCATACGGTTCTTTGGATCTCGGCCAATATTTCCCTCGATACGCCCCTCCTCATCGTCCAAATCGCCCCATACCAAAGCTACATATAGACGTGTGGTTGTTTTATTATAGAATTGTAACGACAGGTTGGTTTTTGCTTCCGGTGTTTTGGCAATAAGCAGCAAACCCGACGTATCTTTATCGATACGATGCACCATCCCTACACGAGGATCATCCAAATGCATGCCTTGTTCGTAATTCAGATAATAAGCTACGGCATTCAGAAGTGTACCGGTGTAATTCCCGTATCCCGGATGTACAACCATCCCGGCGGGCTTATTCACTACCATCAGATCATCGTCTTCGTAAACAATATTAAGGGGAATATCTTCCGGAATAATTTCTATTTCGTGACGAGGTTTGTCCATCACAATAGAAATTACGTCCATCGGTTTTACTTTGTAGCTCGACTTTACCGGCGCCTCATTTACAAGAATACAGCCGGCTTCAGCCGCTTGCTGAATACGATTTCGGGAAACTCCTTCGATTCGGTCCGATAAAAATTTATCGATTCGCAGCAGACTCTGACCTTTATCGGCTATGAATCGATAATGTTCGTGTTTTTTACTCTCTTCCGATGCAACTATCTCGTCGTCACCTTCTTCCCAAAAACCATTTATTTCATCGAAATCTTTTTTCAACACTATCTTTCTGAAAATTTATTTAGAAAAATGATTCGTCTATCTTTGTATTATTATGTGGCTTTGCAACAGCTCGCTTTTCTCTCTGTGTGTCATCCGAATCTTGAACAGGAATCTGATCAGACGACATACTCTCTTCATCATCTATATCGAAAGAATCGGTTAGCTGCCCATTCCCTACAATTAATTTCAATGGAGATCCTACCGGAACTTTTTCATTAGGCTCTAACCTCCTGCCTCGATATTCTACACCCATAACCAATCCGGCATAGTCCGAAGGTACTTCTTCTATTGCCAATTGGGTAAAACCCATTGAAACCAAAAGTGCTTGAGCCTGCCGCAAAGAATAATCCACCAATTCAGGTAGAGCCACCTGCTGAGGTGTCTTTGCATAAATAGAAACATAAATGGCCCGCCCTTTCTTGACATTACTATTTGCCTCAGGCACCTGTTCAATAATGGCACCGGGAACAGCATCTTTCTGATAAATGGAATCGATTATTTCGATATGCAGCCCTTTCGACTTCAATATAGCATTGGCTTCTTCTACTTGTAAGCCGGCAAGTTTCGGTACTTTCACATTTTGATCGTGTCGGGTGTAAACATTTAAAAAAAGAAGAGTCGATATAAGAAGAACCACAGCTATAAGAATAATCATGAGAAAATTCTTAATAATGCCATTTCTAAAAATACTTTTTGTAGATTGTTTTGCATTCATAGGTATCGCAACAACATATTCTTAAACTTCTTAAACAGAATGATTTTGTGCCGCAAAGGTACAAAAAAAACGGCTGCAATCGAATATATTTTCGTTTGTTAACCCTTTAAAAAACAAAAAAGCAGGAATACGGGCCTCCATATTCTTGCTTTCTCGAAAAAAAAATATAATCAAAATTCATCCGATACGGTTAGCTTGGCTCTCCCTTTTGTACGCCGTGCTGCAAGCACTTTTCTGCCGCTTCTAGAGGCCATTCTTGCACGAAAACCGTGTTTGTTTTTTCTCTTCCTAACGGAAGGTTGATACGTCCTTTTCATTTTGTATGGTTTTTGTTATGTTTCTACTAATAAGCCGCAAAATTAAAAATAATTTTCGAATTAATCAATTTTAAAAACCTCAACCTACAATAAATTACTTGCTAATTCCGACAATTCGCTGCGTTCGCCTTTTATTAAATTAACGTGGGCAAAAATATTTTGCCCTTTCATTTTGTCAATCATATAGGCCAATCCATTCGACTGCGCATCGAGATAGGGCGAATCTATTTGTTGAAGATCACCTGTAAATACCATTTTTGTACCTTCTCCTGCACGAGTGATAATAGTTTTTACTTCGTGAGGAGTCAGATTCTGCGCTTCATCAATAATACAAAAGGTTTCCGAAAGGCTGCGCCCACGAATGAATGCCAGGGCTTCGATTTCCAATTTCCCCGATCGTTGCATTTCTTCAATAACGCGCCATTCGGGACTGTTTGGAGCAAGATGCGATCGAATGACATTAAGATTATCAAACAGCGGTTGCATATAAGGTGCCACTTTTTGTTTCTCGTCGCCGGGTAAATATCCGAGATCTTTGTTGGATAACGAAACAATAGGACGGGCAAGAAGAATTTGATTATACAGTTTATGTTGTTTCAATGCCGAGGCCAATGCAAGCAACGTTTTGCCGGTCCCTGCTCTTCCTGTTAAAGCAACCAGTTTTATTTGAGGATCATTCAACACTTCAAAAGCAAAAGTTTGTTCGACGTTGCGCGGCTGAATCCCGAAATTACTCTCTTTTTCGATTTTCTTGATTTTTTGAGTAAATGGATTGTATCGCACCAATACGCTGTTTCGATTACTTTTGAGAATAAAACACTGATTGGGCTCTACCGCCGTCGGAAAATCAAATTCATCGAAATCAACTCCCAAAGGATTCGCATAAATTCTATCGATAAGTTCGGGGTCAATTCCATCAAATACCACTTCCCCTTGTTCAAAAATATCGATATTGGTAACTTTATCTGTAATATAATCTTCGGCAAGCAATCCCAACGAACGCGCTTTCATACGCAAATTAATATCCTTCGAAACCAGAATGGTTTTCATATGGGGATTTTTCTCCGTAAGAGTCAACAATGTAGAAAGAATCCGATTATCCGGGCTCCTTTCGGGAAAAGCTTCTAAAATTTTAGGGTGATCCGGAACATTTACGATATACAATTTGCCACGTCCTACTCCTAATTCAGCCCCATTTGTAAACAAATCGTCATCGGTAATCAGATCCAATTCTCGAATAAAAGCACGAGCATTGAAATTGATCTGATCGTTTCCTTTTTTGAATTTATCCAATTCTTCCAGCACAACAAAGGGGATATAAATATCGTTTTCTTCAAAATTATCCATGCATTTATAATCGTGAAGAATAACGTTGGTGTCGAAAATGAAATTCTTTTTCGTACTCGGGTACGTTTTTTTTGATTTTGCAGAGTCTGATTTTGTTTTTTTCGAAGTAAGTGTATCTGTTCTTTCCATTTTTTGTTTGTAATTAAACGCGTTTAGTATTTTAAAAACACAAATACTCTAAGATTGTTTTCCCTATACCTTATTTTAAACGCTAAGATACAAACAAAAAATACAATATTCCCGCAAGAAACGGGTATTTTTAGTTTTCTCTATAATTCATTACCTTTGCACGTTAAAACAAAGGTAATAGTAACGATGCAAAAACCTTCCATTCCCAAAGGAACGCGCGATTTTTCTCCTGAAGAGATGGCAAAGCGCAACTATATTTTTGACACAATTAAAAAAGTCTTCCAACTGTTCGGTTTTCGTCAAATCGAAACGCCGGCCATGGAAAATTTGTCTACACTTTTAGGGAAATATGGTGAAGAAGGCGACAAACTGTTGTTCAAGATACTCAATTCCGGCGATTTTCTTTCGGATATAACCATAGAAGACCTTCAAGAAGGAAATTCAGCAAAAACAGCAACCAAAATTGCCGAAAAAGGATTAAGATATGATCTTACTGTTCCCTTTGCTCGCTATGTAGTTATGCATCGACAGGAAATTACTTTTCCTTTCAAACGTTTTCAGATACAGCCTGTTTGGCGTGCCGACAGACCACAGAAAGGGCGTTACCGCGAATTTTTTCAATGCGATGCCGATATCATCGGATCCGATTCACTGCTCAACGAAGTGGAACTCCTTCAGATGATCGATGAGGTATTTAAACGATTGAATATCCGCATCATTACTAAACTAAACAACCGGAAAATTCTTTCAGGGATTGCCGAAATTATCGGCGAAGCCGACAAAATAACAGATCTTACGGTTGCCATCGATAAGTTGGATAAGATTGGCTTAGAAAACGTAAATAAAGAATTACGTTCCAAAAACATTTCTCAGGAAGCCATTGATAAACTGCAACCCATTATTTTACTGCGTGGCAACAACGAAGAAAAAATAGAAACACTAAAACACGTCCTTGCTACTTCCAAAACCGGATTAAAAGGTATCGAAGAGATCGAATTTATTTTAAACAAAACGGCATTGCTATCTTTTGAAAATCAAATAGAGCTTGACCTTACCCTTGCCCGAGGTCTGAATTATTATACAGGCACCATTATCGAGGTAAAAGCCGTTGACGCCGAAATAGGGAGCATAAGCGGCGGGGGCAGATACGATAATCTAACCGGCATTTTTGGACTTCCCAATGTGTCGGGTGTGGGTATTTCTTTTGGTGCCGACCGCATCTACGATGTATTGAACCGACTCAACCTTTACCCCGACAATCTCACCCAAGGGACCGACATTCTGTTTGTAAATTTCGGCGAACACGAAGAAAACTTCATTCTTCCTCTCCTCACACAATTGCGAAACAAAGGGGTTTCTGCAGAAATTTATCCTGAACCGGCAAAGATAAAAAAACAACTCTCCTATGCCGACGCTAACCATATTCCTTTTGTTGCCCTTATTGGCGAAAACGAAATTTCCGAAGGGAAAATCACCCTTAAAAACATGAAATCGGGAAATCAAATAAAGCTCAGCAAAGAAGAATTTATAAAGGAACTAACAACAAAAAACCTGTAACATTGAGTTCCTACTATGATTTCCATCGAAAATCTTTCCGTTGAATTTGGCGGATTCACCTTACTAAACGACATATCGTTCGTGTTAAACCAAAACGAACGTGTAGCATTGGTCGGCAAAAACGGAGCAGGAAAATCTACTTTACTCAAAATTATTGCCGGTCTCCGTCGCCCCACTCAAGGAAAAGTTTCTTATCCGAAAGAAATTTCTATCGGATATTTGCCACAACAAATGCAACTAAATAACACACTTACAGTAAAAGAAGAAGCGGCGTTGGCATTTGCCCATCTGCAAAAGATGGAAAAAGAACTCGAGAAACTACATCTTCAACTTGCTCAGCGAACCGATTACACATCAGAAGCATATCAACATATCATTCAACGTTCAGCCGATTTACAAGAATTGTTGCTGATATCGGGCATCCACAATTTTGAAGCCGAAATAGAAAAAACGCTTACAGGCTTAGGATTTTCGCGAGAAGACTTCGATCGGCCCACTAAAGAATTTAGTGGGGGATGGCGTATGCGCATCGAGCTGGCCAAAATACTGCTACAATCGCCGGATGTGTTGTTATTGGACGAACCCACCAATCATCTCGATATCGAATCCATCCAATGGTTGGAAAACTTCCTCACGACACACGCCAATGCAGTAATATTGGTATCGCATGACCGCGCTTTTCTCGATGCGGTTACTAACCGGACACTTTCAATTGTGTGCGGAAAAATTTACGATTACAAGGTGAGTTATTCCCAATATGTAGAACTCCACGCAAAACGGCGCGAACAACAACTTCGTGCCTACGAAAATCAACAAAAACAAATTCAGAAAACCGAAGAATTTATCGAACGTTTCCGCTACAAGCCCACCAAATCCAACCAAGTACAATCGCGCATCAAACAACTTGAAAAAATCGACATCATCGAAATAGATGAAGTAGATAATTCTCATCTGAATTTGAAATTCCCTCCCGCTCCCCGTTCAGGATCTTTTCCGGTCACCATAGAAAATGTATCTAAAAAGTATGGCAAAGATGTGGTGTTTTCCGATGTAAACATGACTATTCATCGGGGCGAAAAAGTGGCTTTCGTAGGCAAAAACGGCGCAGGAAAATCGACCCTCGTTAAGTGCATTATGAACGAAATCGACTATCACGGCAATCTTAAATTGGGTCACAATGTAAAAATCGGCTATTTTGCTCAGAATCAGGCACAGTTGCTCAATGAGAATCTGACGGTATTCGAAACCATCGATCAAGTTGCTACAGGCGATATTCGCACCAAGATACGCGATATTCTGGGAGCATTTATGTTCGGCGGCGAAGCATCGGATAAAAAAGTAAAGACCCTTTCAGGGGGTGAACGCAGCCGGCTGGCAATGATTCGTCTGCTGCTCGAACCTGTGAATCTCCTTATTCTTGACGAACCAACAAATCACCTGGATATGGCGTCGAAAGAAGTACTCAAAAAAGCGATTTCCGAATTCGACGGCACTGCCATCATCGTTTCACACGACCGAGATTTTCTTAATGGATTGATTACGAAAGTTTATGAATTCAGTGAAAAAAAAGTTACCGAACATCTGGGTGGCATTTATGATTTTCTGGAAAAAAAGAAACTCGACAATCTGCAACAACTAGAAACGTCTGTCGGCACTTCACCTGTAAGAACAGAAGACAAAACAAATGACCGGAAACGGAAAAATAAGCTTTCGTATCAAGAGCAAAAAGAACGCAACAGACAAATCCGAAAACTCGAAAAAGAACTCCAAGAAACAGAAGAAAAAATCACTTCAATGGAAGAAAAACTATCTTCTATCGAATCTGAACTCAACACGCCGGAAGGAGCATCCAATGCCACATTAGTCCAATCGTATATCGATCTGAAAAATAAAATTACCGCATCAATGAACATTTGGGAACATTTGGCGTTGGAAATTGAAAAGCTGCAAAATAACCAGTAAATGAAACTCAGTAAATTTATACTGAAACTGTTCGGATGGCAAGTAGTAAATGTGCAGCCGGATATTCCCAAATGTGTAATAGCGCTTGCGCCACATACCAGTAATTGGGATTTTGTAATAGGGAAACTGGCTTACACTGCACTGGGGAGAAAGGCAAAATTTCTGATTAAAAAAGAATGGTTCTTTTTTCCTTTTAATTTCTTTTTTAAAAGCATAGGCGGAATTCCGGTCGAAAGAAACAAAAGCAATGCGCTTACCGATAAATTAGCCGAAGAATTCAACAAACACGAGCAATTTCAACTGGCAGTAACCCCCGAAGGTACAAGAAAACCGGTTAAAGAATGGAGAAAAGGCGATTATTACATTGCACTAAAAGCAAATGTTCCTATTGTTTTAGTAGGGCTCGACTATGCCAAGAAACAAGTTGTCTTTCTCGACACATTTTATCCCACAGGCGATTACGATAAAGATATAGAAAAAATAAAAGCCCACTACAAGGGTATTACCGGAAAACATCCCGAAAACTTTTTACTCTGATCAGCTCTCATCAAACTCTTTAAAATCGAAAGACAATTGAATGGGTATCTCTTCTTGTGATGCTTCCGTGTCGGGATTGCGAAGTGAAAGCCCCAGTAAACGAATTTTTCTTTCCTGAATATCATCAACGGATAAAAGCAATTCTTTTCCTAATTCAAAAATCTGAGCCCGGGTCTTGATAAGATAATCCACCGTTCTACTGCGTGTGATGAGCGTAAAATCGGCATATTTTATTTTCAGAGTAAGCGTTTTAGCAAAGAATTTGCGTTTCTCCACTCTTCTGTAAAGTTCTTGCGAAATCTCATCCAAAGCCCGCAACACATCTACCATTTCACAGATATCTTCAGGAAAGGTTTCTTCGGTTCCCAGTGATTTGCGGATATGTTCCGATTCCACTTCCCGATCATCGATTCCGCGTGCAAACCAATAGTAAGAGCTTCCCACTTTTCCGAAATGTTTTACAAGATCTGCTTCTGTCCATTGTTTCAAATCATAGCCGGTTTTTATGCCCAATTCGCTCATTCGAGCAGCCGTTACCTTACCGACACCAAAAAAATGCCTCACAGGCAAACGTTCAACAAAAGCTTCGCCCTTTTCCGGAGGTATCACAAACAAACCGTTGGGTTTACGATAATCGGATGCTATTTTTGCTAGAAATTTATTGTACGATACACCGGCAGAAGCCGTTAAACGCGTACGATTATATATTTTTTGTTTGATTTCCTTTGCTATCACTGTTGCCGAACGAATTCCTTTTTTATTGACAGTAACATCCAAAAAAGCCTCATCGAGCGACAAAGGTTCCACCTTGTCGGTATATTCAAGAAAAATCTGCATGATCTGATGAGATACCGCTCGATAAACATCGAAACGCGGCATAACAAAAATCAGATGAGGACATTTCTGCGAAGCGATAACCGATGCCATTGCCGAATGAATGCCATAACGTCGAGCCTCATAGCTGGCAGCAGCCACCACTCCGCGTTTACCTTCGTAACCCACGGCAACCGGTTTGCCGCGATATTCAGGATTATCGCGTTGTTCTATAGAAGCATAAAAGGCATCCATATCGATATGGATTATTTTGCGAATCATAACAATAAACATAAACAATATTTCTTATGCCGATCTTAACCGTTTTCTGACCGCAACAAAAAGGTTTCCAATGGATAATAAGAAGCTCCCCGGGGAGACAATCGGCTTTCGAACAATACTATTTCATTGGCTTCATACGGTACAGGCTGCGGGAAGCAAGAAATCGTCAAAGCACGATTTAATGAAGGTTGAATGGTTTGACCGGAAATAAATCGTCCTATCGTCAGATGAGGATTGAAAAATTTCTCATCGGAAATAAAACCCATAGGCGCCACCGCACGGTCTATTCTTTTTTTTAATTCGAATAAATTTTCGGGAGCATCAATCCCTAACCACAGCACTTTGGGCTCATGCCCTCTCTTAAACAAACCCGGATTTGTCAATTGAAAAGAAAAAGCGGGTATCCCCTCCACTGCCAAATGAAGCGCGTCTTTCAATTCTGCTAATTGACCCACAGGTATTTCGCCAAAAAAGAACAACGTTAAATGGTACAATTTCGGATCCACCCACTTAATGCGATATTTTTGCAGCAAATGTTTCAATTCCTCCGCTTTATTCGCTGCCGGTTCAACAGGAATAAGAGGCAAAGCAACAAAAACACGCTTAGATGGCATAAACAAAAAAAAGTTTAATCTCTATTTATTAATTGATGACATAGGTAATGGATATCGCTCCTTTGGAAGGGCCGAAATAATTTTTCTTATTTTCTCCGCTTTTCGATCCGTTTTCCAATGAATAAATATCATAATCAAATCGGGCATAACCTACTCCCAATGTCGCCTCCAATCCCCAGCGAGAACTTAATGCCCACTGATACCCGTAACTAATGCCCAAGCCAATAGCAGACCCATCGTAACGACGATCTTTCAGTTTTTTCAATTTCCAAACGGGAATATCCACACCCCCCATATTGAATTGACCACCTACGCCGTGCAATCCAAAAAAATGGCCATTATAGGTCTCGTTGAGCCAATAACGTGCTTCAGGCCATATAACCCAATGTTTCAGCTGTTTATCATTGCCGAATTTGAATGGATTGAATCCTGCCGACAACTCTATGCTGACATTATCGGCCACCACGAACTCTGCTCCAAGATTGGGCGATGCGGTCAACCAATACGGAATATTCGTTTTCAACATCGTTCGTTGAGCATGTACAGAAAAAGATAGCCCCACCAACAAAAAAAGGACAAGAGAAATTTTTTTCATCGTATTCATTGTTCTTCAATTAAATTAGAATAACACAATTAATGATCCGTTACCGGCAAAGATAAAAGAAAATTGCAAGAAAATAAGGAATATAAAGATAATTATTGCAGCATTCCTCCTGCACAAAGTAAGAGAAAGTAGCCATAAAAATTGTGGCTTTTATTTGTCAAAATTATCTGTCCTGAAAGGGACCACAGGCAATTCGCGGGTATTATAAAGATTTCCGATTTGAAAATTCTTGAAGCAATATCTCACCGCCACAGGATTCGGAATATTTTCATTCGAAACAATCAGTATCCTGTTGTTCGCATCGACCTCAACCTTAGCCGGATGAAAAATCCGATCGTTCCCGGCAATCTCAAAACCATTTATGCCCACCGTTCTGCTGAAACCATTCTCGGCATGGTTGAAAGAGAGATAAATTTTTCCGTCTTTTATTCCCATCGATTTATACTCCGGTCCGCGACTGGCTACACCCGTATGGCCATAAGTTTGCGAAAGAGCCATAAAGGCAAGCCTTTTCCCAACATCAATCTTATTGCGGGGATGAATGTTGGTTTTCTCGTAATCTTCTACCAAATCGTTGGTAGAAATCATTCCGCTATTGGGAATCAGGAATTGTGCCTTAAATTGGGCCTCACGCAGCAGGGCTGCGGAAGTGCCGGTTTCCCCTTCTCTACAAAAAGGAGCAATTTCAACGTAATAAAACGGCAAATTGCCCAATCCCCAATCCTTTCTCCAAAGATTGACCATGTTGGCAAGTCGTTCGGCATATACATCGTGATGACCTACGTTTGCTTCACCCTGATACCAAATAAAACCTTTTATGGTATAATGAATTAAAGGGTGTATCATTGCATTATACATAACTAATGGACGTGACATTGGGCGAATATTATTGATGGCTTTTTCGCTTATATCGACATCGGGATAGGTTGCCAAAATTTCACGGCTTGTCCAACTTTCCACTTTTGATCCTCCCCAACTCGATACAATAATTCCCACAGGAACATTTAACGCACAGTAAAGTGTTTGTGCAAAATGATAGGCAGTGGCACTGAAACCCGGCGCATTTTCGGAATTGCATTCTTGCCACATTCCTTTAACGGTTTCCTGCGGTTCCATCGCTGCAGTTTTGGGAATGGTTACGAAACGAATGCCCTTGTTTTGTCCTGCCATTGCAATGGTTTCGTTGGCTTTGAGAACCGGATTGTTCCAAAAACCGTTCAACGGCATTTCCATGTTGCTCTGCCCGGAAGCAAACCACACCTCCCCTATCAAAACATTGTTCAATACCACCTCCTCTCCATCGGAAATAGATATGGAATACGGAGTGAATCCGGCCGGAGGCGTAGAAATGGAAGCAATCCAATTTCCCTTGGCATCGGCTTTTACCTTAGTAACCTCCGAAGTCCATGAAGGACGCACTGCTACCGTTTTCCCGGGATCGGTTTTTCCCCAGATATTCACATCGGTATTCTGTTGCAGAACCATGTTGTCGCTCATAATTTCAGGCAAAACCGGTTTGGAAAAAACTGCTGCAACCAAGCAGCAAAACAAGAACGTTAAAAAATAAACTTTTTTCATGATGCATACTATTACTTAAAAAATCGTTAAGATAAATTCAATTGTCAAAGGCAACATGCCTCACAAAGATGCAAAAAATCTTTGTAAAAGTGCATCATAATTCAAAGAATAAAACCTTCACCACTAATTTTCCGAACCATATTCAATGAATAAAGACTTGTATGCACGAAAAATCGTTTTCCGAAAACAGTGAAAAGTTTTTTTATTCTCCGTCGGATTTTTAGACGTATATATAAATTTTGATTTACCTGCCTCATGATAACATTCCTTAACAAAGGAAGTCCATTTACTCCTGGAATAAGACCGTTTTTGGGTTAAAAAACTCAAATATTCATCTGTCGGATTTTCAGAAATAGGATAATATTTTTGTTCCCCTTCATTGGATTTTCCGACGAAGGAATTTAGTTAGCTATTGTTAACATGCGTTTTCCGAAAGAGGATGCAATTTTCGTGTGCCCCCTCCCTTTTTACCGACAGGAGACAAAAATTTTGTTCCGTTGCGGTTGAAAAATCCGATAAGACACAAAATTCATCACCTCTCAATTCAATACCCTTGTTGTTTAAATCCACAGTCTACTCGTTACTGCTCATAGGCATTAAAAAAACCTTCATTTGTTAGATATCAACTATCAATAAATGTATATATTTGCCAACACACAACAGGTATAGATGATTCTTACTTTTAATTTTTTTAAAAACATATCTATGGAAAAAAGTTTTATTCACGAAGATTTCTTACTTCAAACCGATGCGGCAAAAGAATTGTATCATGAACATGCCGCAAAAATGCCTATTATCGATTACCATTGTCATTTAAATCCGGCATATATCGCAAACGATCATCAATTCGACAATCTAGGACAAATATGGCTCGAAGGCGATCACTACAAATGGCGCGCCATGCGGACCAATGGGGTTGATGAACGATATTGTACAGGTAAAGATACATCGGATTGGGAAAAATTTGAAAAGTGGGCAGAAACAGTTCCATATACCATGCGAAATCCGTTGTATCACTGGACGCATCTCGAACTGAAAACAGCTTTTGGAGTAAATGAAATTCTGAATCCAACAACAGCTAAAAAAATTTATGACATTTGTACCGAAAAACTGCGTACTCCGGAGTTCTCTGCACGCGGACTATTGAAGAAATTTAATGTGGAAACCGTTTGCACAACAGACGATCCGGTGGATAGCCTCGAACATCATCTGGCTTTAAAAAAAGAAGGTTTCGAAATAAAAGTGCTTCCCGCATGGCGTCCCGACAAAGCAATGGCAGTGGAAAATCCCACAGAATATCGGGCGTATGTGGAAAAACTCTCAAAGGTTTCAGGCATAACTATCAGCAAATTCTCCGACCTTATTGAAGCCTTACGCAAACGTCACGACTTTTTTGCAAGCGTAGGTTGTAAATTATCCGATCACGGGATAGAAGAATTTTACGCCGAACCCTACACGCAAACAGAAATCGACTCTATATTTAATAAAGTATATGGAGGAACAGAACTATCTCAAGAAGAAATCCTGAAATTCAAATCGGCCATGCTTTACGAAGGTGCGATCATGGATTGGGAAAAAGGATGGACACAGCAGTTTCACTACGGCCCTATCCGAAACAACAATACCCGAATGTTTAGGCAGTTAGGACCCGACACAGGATTCGATTCCATCGGCGATTTTACCGTTGCAAAAAACATGAGTCGTTTTCTTGACCGATTAGACGTAGACAACAAACTTGCTAAAACTATCATTTATAATATCAATCCAAGAGACAACGATATGGTGGCAACAATGATAGGTAACTTTCAGGATGGGTCCGTTCCCGGTAAAATTCAATTTGGTGCAGCATGGTGGTTTCTCGATCAGAAAACGGGAATAGAAGCGCAATTGACGTCACTTTCCAATATGGGACTGTTGAGTCGTTTCGTAGGAATGCTTACCGATTCGCGCAGTTTCCTTTCTTATCCACGTCACGAATATTTTCGTCGCATATTATGCAATTTGATTGGTAACGATGTGGAAACCGGTTTACTGCCGGCATCCGAAATGGAATTCATAGGAGAGATGGTTGAAAACATTGCGTATGATAATGCAAAAAACTATTTCAATTTTTAAGAATTCACGGTTGCCTTACTTATGAATAAAAAACCTATTCGTTTTGGAATAGGTTTTTTATTCATCTTTGTTTAAAGGGGCCGACTTTTCTTTTAAATGACGCACCATTAGGATTGTATTTTTCAAGTATTCGTATTCCAATTCAAAACATTCCGAAAAAAGGTTGTTCCCCAAATTATCCTCTATCTGCGATTCTGTCCACAACTTTCCCCCTTCGAGTTGCAAACTGTTAAACAATTCTTCATCCTCGATGTCGGAAACATACAAAAAGATCAGTCGTTTTGTAACTTCGCTTTCAAAAACGTATTTCAATAAAAACCGAACCGGTAAAGCATCGCTTCCACACCCCTTGCGCAAGATATCGCGAACCACTTCGTCGGGATCATGATTATTAAAATTCATATATTTTTCAAAAGGGTGATCCAACTTTCCGGGA
This sequence comes from uncultured Dysgonomonadaceae bacterium, assembly GCA_964444915.1. Lineage (GTDB taxonomy): Bacteria > Bacteroidota > Bacteroidia > Bacteroidales > Dysgonomonadaceae > Anaerorudis. The sequence goes on along the minus strand of CAYUIY010000013.1, from coordinate 13,415 downwards.
TCCAACAACCAAGACTCGTCGCGCTTTCTCAAGTATATTTTCCCTTTGTATATCAACACACACCTCACTACGGGATGCATGAATTTGTTTTTCATTTCTCTAGAAACCGATTTGGCTATTTTCCCCTTCACATTCCCATGTTCATTCACTACCGGCAGCCATTCCTCTTTTTTCAGCTGTTTATCAAGCATACGCAGACGCATCACCTCCATTCCAATAATGGTGATCAAAATAATCTGAAAAAAGGTAATTCCAGCCAATCTGTAGAGAAAAGAAGTACCACCGGCAGGAAATATGAAAAAAACAAGTACCAACAACAAATGAATAAAAAGGCCGTATTGAGCTTGAAACGCTATCCTGAACGATTCATTCAGATAATTTTTAACCATGGGATGGGCATTTTTTGCAAGACGAAAAATGATTTTCGAACGTGAAAGACGAGAAAAAATCAATACCATCACAAAAATAATTTCGATAAGAACAAACGTTCCAAACTCGTCAATTTGAGGGGGAATAAAAAAAGACAGTACAAACGAGAGAATAAACGTGATAAACGAAAGATCATAAATCAACCTGCTTTGCTTTTTAACAACAAAAAAAGCCGCTGCCGATAATGCCGCAGCAATAAGCAAAGCCAACCTTAAATTTATTCTTCCGATAAGAAAAGAAAAAACAAGGAAAGGAATCAGCCCAAACGCAGGATTTTTCAATAATTTTTGTATGCCATTCATATTCATCCAAAAGACAATCAACAGTCTCGCTATAATAACAACTGCCAATCCCTTTTGTTTCTTACGGGCAAAAATAAATGTCTGCATGATAAGACGAACGCACGAGCGGGCCGCTGATTGCAGTATCGAACCCTTTCTTAAGGGCTATTTTTCGAAATTCTTCAAAGGTATTGGGATGAACGTATTCCTTCACGGGATAATGTTTCCGGGAAGGCTGCAAATACTGCCCTATGGTGAGCAAACGACAGCCGACAGCCAATAAGTCGTCCATCAGTTCATAAATTTCATCGCGGGTTTCACCCAACCCCACCATGATGCCCGATTTGGATAAAATGCCGTTTTCGGCAATACGAGCAAGGGTTTTGAGGCTGACATCGTACTTTGCGGCACTGCGAATCTGCGGAGTCAAACGACGAACAGTTTCCATGTTATGGGCCATGACATCGGGTCGGGCAGCACAAACCTTGTCGATGAGTTCTACTCTTCCTTGAAAATCGGGCACAAGGATTTCAATAGTTGTTCCCGGATTTTCACGCCGAACCGCCTCAACGGTTTTCACCCAATGTTCTGCACCCAAATCCGGCAAATCGTCCCGATCGACCGAAGTAATGACAACGTGCCTCAACTTCATCAGTTTAACCGATTGCGCCACATTTTCCGGCTCATCCCGATCCAATGGCAAAGGGCGTCCTGTCCGCGTATTGCAGAACCTGCACGACCGAGTACAAATGTCTCCCCCAATCATAAAAGTAGCCGTCCCCCTATCCCAACACTCTCCCATATTCGGACAGCGACCGCTGGAGCAAATGGTATGCAAACCGTGCGCTTCTACAATCTTTTTGGTTTGCGTGAAACGCTCAGTTTCGCCGAGCTTTATTTTTAGCCAGTCGGGTTTTTTCAAATGAGTTGAAGAATGCAGGTTTGGCGCACCATCGCCTGCTCTGTTGCGACCATTTGGGGAAAAAGAGGAAGACTGTTTTTTCATTGTTTTTCGTCAGATTTCAATACATCATTTGAGTATACAACAAAACACATCAAAACACATCACTTCATGAGACAAAAATTACAGGTTCTTTTTATAAAAATCGATTACCTTTTTATACAAAAGACTGCGCGCATTGCCCCCATAGATGGAATGATCTTTGTCGGGGAAGACAAATACGTCAAACAGTTTGTCTGCCGCAATGAGCGCCCGGGCATATTCTATTGTATGCTGAAAATGCACATTATCGTCGGCCGTTCCATGAATCAGAAGCAAATTACCCTGCAACTTATCGGCAAGTTTCACTGCCGAACCGTTGTCGTATCCCGACGGATTTTGTTGGGGTGTCCGCATATACCGTTCGGCATAAACGGTATCATAAAAACGCCAGTCGGTTACCGGAGCTATAGCCACGCCGGCTTTAAAAACGCCGTTACCGCGACTCATGCTCATCAACACATTGTATCCTCCATAACTCCATCCCCAAATACCGATGCAATTTTTATCGATATAGGGTAAATTTCCTAAATGACGGGCTGCCATCACCTGATCATCTGCTTCTTTTATACCGAGATTCAAATAGATTTGCTTGCGAAACTCTTCTCCTCGAGCAGCCGTTCCGCGCCCATCAACGCATGCCACCACAAACCCTTCGTTCAACAAGGCATATTCCCAATCAACACCATATCGATCGGCTACTTGCTGCGAATTAGGACCTCCGTATTGAATCATTACCAACGGATATTTTTTGGAAGGATCAAAATTTACCGGCTTCAGTATCCAACCGTTCAGCTGCGTTATACCATCAGCGGCAGGTACGGTTATGAATTCTTTCCTTGGCAATCCGGCTTCGGCCACTCGTTGTGCTACATCTGCATTGTCTTCGAGCGTCCGTATCATTTTTCCGTTAGCATCGTGCAACGAAATCACGGTAGGCGTATGGAGATCGGACCACCAATTAACAAAGTACTTCCCGTTCTTACTGAACGAAGCCGTATTGTAACCCGGTTTTGAAGAAAGTTTTTCCGGGCGACCTTTGTCTATATTGATCTTGTACACATTTCGGCGCAAAGGACTTTCATCGGCTGCCACATAAAATACGGTATTGGTTTGCGAATCGACCATCGGCAAAGCCGTCACATCAAAACTGCCCGAGGTGAGTTGTTTCTGCAACGTACCCGTCAACCCATAAATATAGATGTGGCTGTAACCGTCTTTTTCGGAAACATAAGTGAATCTATCGGACAAAAAATGAATGGTTTTGAGAAAATCGGAATCGATATAATACGCGTTTTCGTCGCGAAGAATAAGTTTTGCTACCGTGGTACGCGGACTGGCAAAATACATATCGAAGCGGTTCTGATCGCGGTTGAGCGTCATCACAGCCAATTGATCCGGATTAGTTGTAAAGGCAATTCGGGGAATATAATCATCTTTTTCCAAAGGCACCTTAATAGGGCGAATGGTTTTTTCTGCAATGTTGAATACCCGACATTCTACTTGTGGATTTTTTTCTCCTGCTTTAGGGTATTTGTATGCATAAAAATCGGGATACAATTGTTCGTTAAATGTTTGAAAGCGATATTGCTGCACTTCCGATTCGTCGGTACGCACATAAACCAGAAATTTGTTGTCGGGCGAAAACTCCATCAGTCGCGTTACGCCAAACTCCTCTTCATATACCCAACAAGTTACCCCATTCAGGATTTTATTCAGCTCACCGTCTTTCGTTACCTGCGATTCGGTAGTGAAATCGAATTTTACCAGCCAAATATTATTGTCGCACACGTAAGCCAACATCTTGCTGTTGGGAGAAAAAACGGGGACCATCTGTTTGCTTTCGTTATCGGTAAGTTTACGCACCATGTTACGACGCACATCATGATAATAGTAGGTAGCTTTGAACGAATGTCGGTAAATCTGTTCTCGATCACGATATACCAGCACCCGTGTTTCATCGGGGCTCACCAAAAATCCCTCAAACGTATCGAAGGTGCACTCACGCGCTTTGCGCGTACTGAAAAGCGTATCCACTGCTTTTCCGGTTGCATACGAAAACTTGATCACTGCGGTGTTTTCGGCATCTGTCTGGTAATAATGCATACCGTCAGCAGAAGACTCCATCGGTTTTACTCCACGGGCAGAAAACTTTCCTCCCAAAATATCTTGCAGGGCATAATGTTGCGCCTGCAAAGTAACAATGCTTGCTATGCTAAAAAGCAAAACGAATATTTTTCTCATCTGCATTTCTCTACTATTCTTGTGTAAATTCAACTTTTCAAATCAACTTATTTACAAAAATACATGATAATTTTCAATTTACACAGTAACCCTTAAAATTCGGGTTTTTCGCTGTCCGTCAAATAACCTTTTTAAACCTGATGATGAGAAAAAAATCACGTCAGTTCTCGTCCATACAAAATTCTTAGGCATATGTCATTGTGTAAATTGAAAATTATCATGTATTTTTGTTCGTCAATTGACCCTTCAAGAAAATTTTTTATGAAAAAAAACATTGGTATAGTTATAATATGTATGGTTACGATGACAACAATGAAAGCGGGCAATAATCCGTTTTTTTACCCTTTTTCCACACCACACGGAACTGCCCCGTTCGACAAAATCAAAACAGAACATTATGAACCGGCATTCGAAAAAGCAATGACCGAACACCAACAGGAAATCGACGCTATTGCCGACAATCCTGAACCGCCTACCTTTGCAAATACCATTGAAGCAATGGAGTATTCGGGCCAAATGCTAAATCGAGTAAGCAACGTGTTCTTTAATTTACTAAGCGCTGAAAGCAACGACGAAATGATGGAAATTTCGCAGCGCCTGAGCCCCAAACTGTCGGAACATTTCAATACTATTTATCTTAACGAAAAACTTTTCCTGCGGATAAAAACCATATACGAAAGACGATTGAATCAAGGGCTAACATCCGAACAAGTTCGACTGGTAGAAAAATATTATCAAGATTTTGAGAGTAGCGGAGCTACACTTTCGCCCGAAGACAAAGAAAAATACCGGCAGCTCACAATGGAATTGAGCCTTGCAACGCTCAATTTTGGACAGAATGTGCTTAAAGAAACCAATAAATACGAAATGCTGCTCACCGATAAAGCCGACTTGGCGGGGTTGCCCGAGAGTGTATTGGAGGCCGCAAAGGTGCGGGCCAAAGCAAAGGACAAAGAAGGATGGCTTTTTGACTTGTCTGCTCCCAGCTACACATCGTTTATGAAATACTCCACTCGGCGTGATCTTCGCGAGAAACTATATAGGGCATACAACACCAAATGCGTCACCGGAGGCGAATTTGACAATCAAGACAACGTAAAAAAAATCGTCAATCTTAGATTGGAGATCGCCAATTTATTGGGATATAAAAACTATGCTGAATATGAATTGAAATACCGGATGGCCAAAAACACCGAAGGCGTTTACGGTTTACTCGACAAACTGGCAGAGGCGTACACACCGACAGCAAAAAAAGAAGTTGCCGACGTGCAGACCTATGCTTCGAAAGTGGAAGCACAACCCATCGAACTTCAACCGTGGGACTGGAGCTTTTACGCCGACAAGCTGAAAAACGAGCGTTTCAATTTGAACGATGAGATGCTGCGCCCGTATTTTGAACTTGAACAGGTAAAAAAAGGAGTGTTTGGCCTGGCAACCAAACTGTACGGATTGCAATTTATAAAAAATCCGGACATACCGGTATATCATCCCGAGGTGGAAGCTTTTGATGTGCTGGACGAAAACGGTCAATTCCTGGCCGTTCTTTATACCGATTTCCATCCACGGCCGGGAAAACGTTCCGGAGCTTGGATGACAGAATTTAAAGGACAGTGGGTAAAAGACGGAATAGACAGTCGCCCGCATGTGTCTCTTGTGATGAATTTCACTCGACCGACCGAAACGAAACCCGCTCTGCTTACCTTCGACGAGGTGGAAACTTTTCTGCACGAATTTGGTCATGCCTTACACGGCATGTTGTCGCGCTGCACATACGAATCGCTTTCGGGGACGAATGTCTATCGCGATTTTGTGGAACTGCCTTCTCAGATCATGGAGAACTGGCTGACCGAAAAAGAATATCTCGACCAATTTGCTTTCCACTACCAAACGGGAGAAAAAATACCGGCAGAACTGGTACAACGAATTATCGATGCTTCGAATTACATTGTAGGATATCTCTGTTTACGGCAATTATCCTTTGGCTATCTAGATATGGCATGGCACACCCTCATGCAGCCTTTTGCGAGCGATATTCGCGAATTCGAACAAAACGCTATTCAGCATGTGCAGCTTCTGCCGGTGATACCCGAAACATGCATTTCAACATCATTCGGACACATTTTCTCGGGAGGATATGCCGCGGGATATTACAGCTATAAATGGGCTGAAGTTTTGGACGCCGATGCTTTTTCGGTATTCAAGGCAAACGGCATCTTCGATAAAAAAACGGCCGAGTCGTTCAGAAAAAACATTCTGGAAAAAGGAAATACAGAAGATCCGATGACACTCTATATCCGCTTTCGCGGACAGGAACCAACTATTGACGCACTCTTGAAAAGAAATGGGATAATAAACTAACAAAAAGAAAAAAAATTCATCCAAATTTTGCGAATACTCAAATTTTATTTTTATCTTTGCACCGCAAAAGGTTTATAAAAGGTAAATAGTTTTTCCGGTTTCTTTCCATTTATTGTGAAGTACGTGTTAACCTATTTCTGAGTATAATCACTTCTGCAAAATTTATTTATTTATTTTTTTTTAATTATTTATTTTACATGAACATTTTTATTGCGGGTTTAAGCTATCAGATTAGCGAAACCGATTTAAGAGAACTTTTTGAGGAATATGGAGAAGTATCCTCAGCTAGAATCATTACCGACAGAGATACTCGTCGTTCCAAAGGCTACGGCTTTGTTGAAATGAGTGATGATGCAGAAGGACAGCATGCCATAGACGAATTAAATGGAGCAGAATACGACGGACGTACCCTATCTGTTTCGATTGCCCGCCCACGTGCTGAAGGAGATCGTTCCCAGCAAAGAAACCGGAACAATCGCAATTATGGCAATCGCGACTATCATGAAAGAAGCAGGTATTGATTTAAAGTAAAAAAACAGTAGAAACTAAAAGGGCTGTATCGTTTTGATACAGTCTTTTTTTATTTTTTGAACCAAATTTCAAACTAAAACGTTATAAGATAAACTTTGAAACAGAAAATGAGTGTTCTTTTGTCTATCGAAACGGCTACAGAAGTATGCTCCTGTGCTTTATCTCACAATGGAGAAATAATAATCAACAAAGAAAATCACAGGAGGCAATCGCATGCCACATCATTGGGAGTTTTTGTCGATGAAATAATGCAATTCGCAAGAAAAAACAATCTCCGGATCGATGCCATTGCTGTGAGCAGCGGACCGGGATCGTATACCGGTTTGCGTATTGGTGTGTCGGAAGCCAAAGGTTTGGCGTATGGCCTTAATGTGCCGCTCATTGCCATTCCTACACCAAAAATCATGGCATCTATAATAAAAGACAAAGTGGAAGAAGGAACACTGTTGTGTCCAATGATTGATGCGCGAAGAATGGAAATATATGCCACATTTTTCGATACTTCTTTGAATACGATTCGCAAAACATCGGCCGACATTATCGATGAGAACAGTTATCGCGAATTGCTGGACAAACAAAAGATTGCTTTTTTCGGCAACGGTGCAGAAAAATGTAAAAGCGTTATACAACATCCCAATGCACTGTTTATCCCGAATATTTATCCGCAAGCACTGGCAATGATTCCGTTGGCAGAAAAAGCATTTAACGAAAAAGACTTTGTAGACGTTGCTTATTTTGAACCTTTTTACCTGAAAGAATTTGTGGCCACTGTGCCAAAAAATAAAATACTCTAAGTCTAACTTTTAAAAACCAAAAAATTATGTCAGTAGTAGAAATTAAAATGATTCCCAATGGTCCACTGGAAATGAAAGGCGATTTCAAAATCATTCGTCCCGATGGAAAAGAAGAAGAAAAAAGCGGAACAATCCACCTCTGCCGTTGCGGCCATTCCAATAAGAAACCTTACTGCGACGGGTCGCATGCAAAAGTAGGATTCAAAGATTAATAATAGATGTGATCATACAAAGGTTGCCCAAATAAATTTAACCAAAAAGAGCCTTAACAATACATTTCCTATTATTCAAGTTTCTAAAAAAGAAAAATAAAAATGTAAAGATTGATCTATGGGCAACCTTTCCCATTATGATTATGAACAACCTTTCTCATTTTTTATATTTAAAAATTAAGTCATCGTGAAAACAATAAAACGAATATTCTCGCTTCTCTTTTTGTTATTAATTCCCTTTGGGATTTTTTCGCAAGTTACTTTTGCCGTTAAAGGTTTGTGTATAAATGCACCGGCAAAACAAGATGTAGACGATTTTGTTAAGCTCATCAATAAAAAGTTGGCTCCGGCGGGTGTAAACACGCTAGTTTTGCGTATCGATTACCGCTACGAGTATGTCTCCCATCCCGAATTGAGAGATCGTGATCCTTTGTCTGAAAACGATGTAAAGAAAATAGTAAACAGCTGCCGAAAGAATCGTATTCGCCTCATTCCTCAAATCAACTTGTTGGGTCATCAATCATGGGCAGGGCAAATAGGGAAACTGTTGGAAGTGTACCCTCAGTTTGACGAGACGCCTTCCATTTCACTCCCAAAAGAATACACATGGCCGAATGCCGATGGCTTGTATTGCAAAAGCTATTGCCCACAACACCCCGAAGTGCATAAAGTCGTTTTTGATGTGGTGGACGAAATTGTGAATGCATTCGAGGCCGATGCCTTCCATGCAGGTATGGATGAAGTTTTTTACATTGCGCACCCCGACTGTCCTCGTTGTTACGGATGCGATCCGGCAGTATTGTTTGCCGGAGAAGTAACGCTTATTCGAAATCATTTGGCACAAAACGGAAAAGAATTATGGATTTGGGGCGACCGACTGATCGATGGCAAAACCACCGGAATTGGTCTATGGGAAGGAAGCTACAACAATACTTACAGGGCAATAGATAGGATACCAAAAGATGTGGTTATTAACGATTGGCATTACGAAAAAGCACATCCCACACCCGTTTTATTTGCAGCGAAAGGATTCAATGTGGTTGCCTGCCCCTGGCGAAAAGCAGATGTAGCTCTTAATCAGGTAAAAATGATGAATATGTTCAAAGAAAACGCTTCTGACGAAATGAAACCACGCTATGCCGGCATTATGCATACCTTCTGGAGCAATACCCGCATCTTTATAGACGGAATGAATGACGCTACCGAAGAAAGCAAAAACGATCCGTCGGTACAAACATTTAAAGAATTGACAAAAGCTTGGTAAGAAAAGACAAAAATTTTTTATCTGTAAATTGCTTTTTTAGCCGCTAAAAGGGTATTTTTCATTAGCGACACAATGGTCATGGGTCCGACACCGCCGGGAACAGGGGTAATGTATGAACATTTGGGAGCAACTTCATCGAATGCAACATCACCGGTAAGTTTAAATCCCGATTTGGTCTTGGTGGAAGGAACACGTGTTGTACCCACATCTATCACGACGACCCCCTCTTTTACCATATCGCCCTTCACAAACTCAGGCACCCCGATGGCCGCAATAATAATATCGGCCTGAAGACACATGTCTTTGATGTTTTTTGTGCGACTGTGACAAACGGTGACGGTACAATCACCGGGATAGTTTTTTTGCAACATCAACATGGCAACAGGTTTGCCTACAATATTGCTACGCCCCAACACCACACAGTGCTTGCCACTGGTTTCTATATCGTAACGTTTAAGTAGCTCCAAGATACCCGAGGGCGTGGCCGATAGGAAACAAGGCAAACCGAGTGCCATGCGTCCCACGTTGACCGGATGAAATCCATCAACATCTTTACGATAATCAATAGCTTCGATGATTTTATCTTCGGAGATGTGTTTCGGCAACGGCAATTGTACTATGAAACCATCCACATCATCGTCTTTGTTGAGCCGATCCACACAAGCGAGAAGCTCTTTCTCGCTTACATTATCTTCGTAACGAACAAGAGTAGATTTAAACCCCAATTCCTCGCAGGTTCTAATCTTATTGGCCACATAGGTTTCGCTTCCGCCATCGTGTCCTACAAGAACAGTAGCCAGATGAGGAGTTTTTGCCCCCTCAGCTTTCATTCTCTTGACTTCTTCGGCAATTTCTTTCTTTATTTCGGCTGCTACAGCCTTCCCTTCAATAAGTTGCATATCATTACTATTTATCTTCTTCTCACATTTCTCATCATTGCCCTAGGACCTCCTTGGGTCATCAAACGCATCATTTTGCGAGTTTCGTCAAACTGTTTAATGAGTTTATTTACTTCTTGAACAGTGGTGCCGCTTCCTTTTGCAATGCGCGCGCGTCGGCTTCCATTCAATATTTCGGGATGAGTACGTTCGTCGGGAGTCATAGACTGAATAATAGCTTCAATTCCTTTAAAAGCATCATCGTCGATATCGAGATCCTTAATCTGTTTCCCTACACCGGGGATCATCGATGCCAAATCTTTTAGGTTTCCCATTTTTTTGATTTGCCGGATTTGAGAAAGAAAATCATTGAAATCGAACTGATTCTTGGCTATTTTTTTCTGGAGACGACGGGCTTCTTCTTCGTCATATTGCTCCTGGGCTTTTTCCACCAATGAAACAATATCGCCCATTCCGAGAATACGATCGGCCATACGTTCAGGATGAAATACGTCGATCGCATCGAATTTTTCACCGGTTCCTACAAACTTAATCGGTTTATTTACAACGGAACGAATGGATAAAGCCGCTCCACCCCGCGTATCGCCATCGAGCTTGGTAAGGACTACTCCGTCAAAATCGAGCCGCTCATTGAATTCTTTTGCTGTGTTTACCGCATCTTGTCCGGTCATGGCATCCACAACAAAAAGAATTTCCTGCGGGTTCACGGCTTTCTTAATTGATTCGATTTCGTTCATCATTTGCTCATCGATAGCCAAACGACCCGCCGTGTCGATGATAATAAGGTCTTTTCCGTGCTGTTTGGCATACTGAATAGCATTCTGCGCAATTTTCACAGGGTTTTTGTTGGCTTCCTCGGCATAAACCGATACACCGATTTGTTCTCCCAAAACTTTCAATTGCTCAATAGCCGCCGGCCGATACACGTCGCCCGCAACCAAAAGAGGATTTTTGCCCCGTTTCGATTTCAGCATATTTGCCAGCTTGGCCGAAAAAGTGGTTTTACCTGAACCTTGAAGCCCCGCTATAAGAATAATTGCAGGACTCCCCTTGATATTGATATCGACTGCCGTTCCGCCCATGAGCGTTGCTAGCTCATCGTGAACAATTTTTACCATCAGCTGTTCCGGCTTAATGGCAGTAAGCACATTTTGGCCTAGTGCTTTTTGCTTTACGGTTTCGGTAAATTCTTTAGCAGTTTTATAGTTGACATCGGCATCAAGTAAGGCACGACGAACATCTTTTAATGTTTCGGCAACATTAATTTCGGTGATCCTTCCTTCACCTTTCAGTATTTTAAACGATCTTTCAAGTCTCTCGCTTAGATTCTCAAACATACTACTTTATCGGATTTTTAATTCGATTACAAAGATAATGAAAAATCGGTAATTCATTCTAACAGCGAAGTCATTTAGCTTCTCTTCGATCGCAAATGCCATTTTTATTGGAATCTATAAAATTCACTCCACAGCCTTTACCATTGCAGAGGCCGGTTCCTTTCCTCTGTCCACGGCCTTGTCCTCTACCACTTCCGTCACAGAGGGCTCGCCTGCCGTTTGCATTAGGATTCCCCGGGGCTCCCTTTTCGAAATTATCGCAAATGCCGTTATTATTTTTATCAACAAAGGCGGGGCCACGTTGAATAGTCGTCGTTTCTGGCTTTTTAGTTTGACTCTGCTTTTGATCCTGAGCAGTTGCTAATCCTATTGTTGCAACCAATGCACATACTGTAATTGCTAATTTTGTTTTCATAATTTTCTGTTTTTATATATGTTATTAACTATTTAATTTTTATGGTTGAGTTGTATGCCCATATCGGTGTCGAAAACCCTGATTTGCTCCTATACTGTCGCCATAACCATAACCGTATCCACGGCGATCTTGGATAGTTTCATTGTAATACAATGGCAAAAATGTTTCTTGTAATACGACACATTGCGAAGAGTCACATACCTGTTTCATTTTCAGATAAAAACTATTCGTGATTTTCTTCAATTCGGCGTGATGTTTCCCTAATTGTTCCGACAAATAATTTAATTTTACGGTATCGGGTTGATTTTTATTCAGTTCATTAAACATCTCCATTTTAAGCGAATCTATTGAAAATATAAGTCGTGCTGCAGCGGGTTGAAATTCACGATTTGCCTTTCGGAATGCTTCCATCTGATCATCGTTAAAACCCAATGTATGACGAAAATATCTTCCGGAAATTCGATTCTGTCCATCTCCCGACAGCGAAATAGCAATGTCATCACCATTTTCCCGATAATTATGATAAAGAATCGTGCCTATAGTAGTTAAATTTAACACAACTAATAACACAACAATACCTATCCATATTTTATTGGTCTTATTCATAATTATTTAAAGAATAATAGCTGCAATTTCTTTTTGCGGAAGTTCTTCATACTTACTCAAAATAAAAGCGACGCGTTGTCTATCAGATAAGGAATCGATAGCCTTTTTTATGAGCAAATTACGTTCCGATATTTCCATTTTTTCTAACGGTGTTTGCTCTTCATCACGCTGATTAAATGCACTATGCCAAACATCCTCAAGTGATTGCAATAACCGCCTTTTACGATTACGATTTGCAAAATTAATGCAAGTATTGATGGTTATTCGATAAAGCCAAGTTGAAAACTTCGACTTATGATTAAAAGTTGATAACGATAGATAAACCTTGATAAACACTTCTTGGGTAAGGTCTTCCGCATCTTCCTTCGAATGAACAAAACCCATAGCAACACAAAACACTCTGTCCTGATATTTTTCCATTATCATTTTAAATGCAAGGGTATTGCCACAAACTATTTCTTGTATGAGTTGCTCTTCCGTCATGCACACTTTCCTGCGTTTAGTATATTAGACAGCAATAGCATCGTTTTCCTATGGGATAATGGGATAATTTTTAATTCATGCGCAATTTCATTAAAAAAATTGAAATGCAAAACATATTATCGTTTTTATCTGTATTTTTATTCTAAATTTGCATGAAAAGTTTAGAACGATTATAATTAATAATGAAAAAAATATCCATTTCTTTCATCGTTTTAGTGACTGCTGCAATAAAAGTTTTTTCACAGATATGTCCGGCAACGGAAATAAGAGCTGTTTGGTTGACAACCAATTACAACCTCGACTGGCCTAAGAACACGCTCAGCGTTGACGCTCAAAAAAATGAGCTTATTCAACTATTGGACGAATTGAAAAATCTTAATTTCAACATGGTACTTTTTCAAACCCGTACCAATGGCGAAGTATTGTATCGATCAAAAATAGAACCGATGTATCGAAGCATAGCTAAAAATTATGGAGGGGAGGTGTTTGATCCATTGGCTTTCGTAATAGAAGAATGCCATAAGCGCGGAATGGAATGCCACGCATGGCTCATTACTTATCC
>CAYUIY010000012.1:0-35424 GCA_964444915.1 uncultured Dysgonomonadaceae bacterium | reverse complement strand
AGACTTCCCGTATCGTGCAAAGATCTCCTTCTTTTTCTCTGCATCTAAATACATATACTTTATAATTAAATAACTTTGGGCAGCAAAGGTAGCGGTTATTTTATTAACCAACAAGCATTTTTTGAATTATTGTTGTCGACGAAGGAGCTTACCACTGAGTTTTTTAATTGCGGCTGATATTTCCTCATCGGGTTCAATAACGTTATATTCGCCCCAAAAATCAGAATCTTGAAAATCTTCTACTTTTTCAGCAATAATATCCGTTGAACGAATGCGTTCTTTTCTTGGAAATTTCAGCACATCGTCTGTATATCGGTCTGTAATAGCTATTTCAGAGGTAATGGTATACCTGGGAGCAAAAAGACCAAAAAAACGATTCGACCAATTGACTTTAAAGGCAACATCCGTGCGGCTGTAATTGAAATACCATTTGTGGTCTCTTTCAACATAATCCACAATATATTTAGCGTGATTCATATCCACTTTCATCTTTGGAGGTTTCTTTTTTATAAAGATATGTGAAGCATCTTTCCGTCCTTCGACATTCATATTAAATTCCATTCGAGTGAAAGCCAAACTATTTGCATCCAAATAAATTTTCCCTCTAAAAAGAATCTCCTCAATGTCTGGACGAGGTGAAAAAGAAATGACATAATTGGGTTTTTCATTGATATAAATCATATTATCAATGTTAAAAATATATTCTTCACCCCCATTTCCGAAGACTATTTCCGGATTTTTAGCAACATCCAGCAACAACGAACTCGTAATTCCTCCTTGAAATTTCAATAAAATAGTATCACGGGGATTGATATCAGTTGCCTTACGTCCAATATAAATGCGAGCCTGATCGTTTTCAAAAGAACGATAGGAAGCTTTGTAAATGTCTACTACTGCTTCAACAAGAGATATATATGTATTCCTTTTTTTGATCGATTCACGATAAAAAGCAACCATCATATTAGGAACATCGGGATAATTATTCGGAATACGACGCAGTGCTTCACGCACCAACGGCCCCCCATCGCCTGAAACAACTTCAACCTCTTCTAATAAAATAGAATAGGGCTGCATCATGATGTAATTATTTGGCCTATCAATCAACGTTATAATGGGAATAATTTTATTTCGATATCCCAAATGACGGATAATGAGTTGCGAATTCTTCGCTGATATCGGAACCTTGATCGAAAAATATCCATCTTGATTGGTAACGGTTGAAACATTTGAATTTCTCACGGAAACACTTGCATAAACCAATGGTTCACGCGTATCTTCTCCTATCACTCTTCCACGTAACAAGTAATAGGCAGAATCATTTTTTTGCTGCAAATCCGCTGCGTTGAGGGTCGCAAGCGTTGTACATAGCAAAAATAGCAAGGTTAAGGAAAATGTTTTCATAAAGGTATATAACAAATTAAAAATGAATACCGTAATGAATAATATACTATAACAAAGAAAACATTTTATCACGAATATTGCAACAGAAACTCGATATTTAACGAAAAAATATTCGCATTTTTTGAATTGCCAATCTTACTTCCTAAAATCAACTATAAACCACTGTATATCAGTAACGATAAAAGCAATAACCGAAAAAAGATTTTTATTTTGAATGGACTATTTTAAATTTAAAATGCCTACGATTAAAGTTTAATTTTATAAATTTGTACGATAGAAGGAATAAAAATATTTATATGACCTATAAATATGATTTTTTAGTAATAGGTGCAGGCATAGCAGGAATGAGTTTTGCATTAAAAGTTGCCAATTATGGCAAGGTGGCCATCATTGCAAAAAATTCATTGGAAGATGCCAATACATACTATGCACAAGGAGGAATAGCTTCCGTAACCAATCCGTGGGATAATTTCGAGAAACACATTGCAGATACCTTAGATGCAGGAGCAGGATTATGCGATGTGGCTGTGGTAGAAAAAGTAGTACGCGAAGCACCTTCACAAATCAAAGAACTGATTAGCTGGGGTGTTGATTTCGATAAGGATGAACAAGGAAATTTCGATCTCCATAAAGAAGGAGGCCATTCCGAATTTCGCATTCTTCACCACAAAGACAATACCGGTGCCGAAATCCAACTTCGATTGATCAACGCAATTAAAAACCATCCTAATATCGATGTATTCGACAACCACTTTGCCATTGAAATTCTCACACAACATCATCTGGGGAAGGTAATTACTTCCGATACCCAAGGGATCGAATGCTATGGCGCTTACATCCTGGATCAGAAAACGAACCAAATCGATACGTTCCTATCTCGGATAACTATGATGGCCACAGGTGGAATTGGTTGCATTTATCAAACAACCACCAACCCGTTGGTTGCAACCGGAGACGGTATCGCAATGGTATCTCGCGCAAAAGGTGAAATTAAAGGAATGGAATTTGTTCAATTTCACCCCACTGCCCTATATCATCCCGGCGACCGACCTTCGTTCCTGATTAGCGAAGCCGTGCGAGGATACGGAGGGATCTTGAGGACAAAAGACGGGAAAGAATTCATGTATAAATACGACAAACGCGAATCACTGGCACCACGAGATATTGTTGCAAGAGCCATCGATACAGAAATGAAAAATCGTGGCGACGATTATGTTTATTTGGATGTAACACACAAAAATCCGGAAGAAACAAAAAAACATTTCCCCACCATTTATGAAAAATGCAAGTCGTACGGTATCGACATTACCAAAGATTACATCCCCGTTGCACCTGCAGCCCACTATTTGTGTGGTGGAATACGGGTAAACATTCACGGGGAAACCAGCATCAAGCGATTATATGCAAACGGCGAATGCGCTTGTACCGGTTTACACGGGGCAAACCGATTGGCATCTAATTCACTCATCGAAGCTGTGGTTTTCGCCGACGCAGCGGCCAAACATTCCATTCCCCGATTAACGAATTACTCCTTTCAGGAAAATATCCCCCCCTGGAATGCTGAAGGTACTACTTTACCAGAAGAAATGGTGCTAATAACCCAAAGCTACAAAGAGGTGAACGAAATCATGTCGTCGTATGTGGGGATTGTCCGTTCCGATCTTCGCTTACAACGTGCATTAGCAAGATTAAATATTTTATTTCGCGAAACAGAAAGCTTATTTCAACGCTCGGTTGTTTCCCGTGAAATTTGCGAACTCCGCAATATCATAAAAGTAGGGTATCTTGTAATTAAACAGGCAATGGCACGTAAAGAGAGTCGTGGACTACACTATACCATCGATTATCCCTATCAGTTACCCAACTCTACGCTATAACACATGAAAAAGTTTCTCAACATAAAAGGAGCATTGATGGAGCTTTCAACTCCATGGGTGATGGGAATTATCAATATTACACCTGATTCCTTTTTTGCAGGAAGCCGTAAAAACTCAGAGAAAGAAATTATCGAAAGAGCAAACCAAATTCAAGAAGAAGGAGGAACTATCATCGATATAGGAGGGCAATCCACCTCGCCATCGTCTGTTTTGCTTTCGCCGAAAGAGGAACTGAAACGATTGGAACCTGCACTTAAAATTATCAGAAAAGAATTCCCTGATGCCATTTTATCAGTGGACACCTTTTACGCAGAAGTAGCCAAATGTGCTGTTGAAAAATATGGAGTAGATATGATAAACGACATTTCGGGTGGCCAAATCGATAAAGACATGTTTTCAACAGTAGCCCAATTAAACGTTCCCTATATTCTTATGCATATGCGGGGCACTCCCCAAACTATGCAGCAATTGACAAATTATGACAACTTCATTCAAGATATTCTCTACTACTTTTCCGAAAAAACAACCCAACTCAATCTATTAGGAGTAAATGACATCATTATTGATCCCGGTTTTGGTTTCAGCAAAACATTATCACAAAACTATCAACTAATGGCTTATCTTAGGTACTTCGACATTTTTGAGTTGCCTCTTTTAGTAGGAATTTCACGGAAATCAATGATTTACAAACTACTCGATACCGATCCATCACAATGCCTGAACGGAAGCACCATTTTAAATACCTACGCTTTAATTTATGGTGCAGACATTCTACGGGTACACGATGTGAAGGAAGCGGTAGAATGTATAAAGATTATATCGGAACTCAAAAAATTCGAAATTTCCCCGTACCAACAAAACAAAGTTAATTAATCATGTTTGAACACTTCGGCATAAAAGATTTTATCGATATTCTTCTTGTAGCTCTTTTGCTCTATTACCTCTATAACGTAGTAAAAATATCCGGTGTACGCCCTTTATTTATGGGGATATTGGTTTTTCTAATCATCTGGGTACTTGTTTCGCAAGTGTTTAATATGGTTTTGTTGGGAACTATCCTCGATCAATTGGTGAGTGTGGGACTCTTTCTGCTAGTCATTCTGTTTCAAGATGAAATTCGACGATTTCTCATGTCGTTAGGATCAAAAAAAGGATGGAAATTTATATCCAAGCTTTTCTTCCCAAATAATAAGCAAAAGAAAGATAATTCACATCTAACGGCTGTGGTCTTAGCTTGCATGAATATGGCAAAATCATATACCGGCGCCCTAATCGTTATTCAAGGCGATATTCAATTAGGATTATATGAACAAACAGGAGAAATTATCAATGCCGATATTTCCTCACGATTAATTGAAAGTATCTTTTTCAAAAACAGTCCCCTGCACGATGGGGCCATGATTATTGTCGGGAACAAAATTAGAGCCGCCGGGTGTATTTTACC
This sequence comes from uncultured Dysgonomonadaceae bacterium, assembly GCA_964444915.1. Lineage (GTDB taxonomy): Bacteria > Bacteroidota > Bacteroidia > Bacteroidales > Dysgonomonadaceae > Anaerorudis. Next base: position 30,702 of record CAYUIY010000012.1, on the reverse strand, counting down.
CTTGTCACAAAACCCCAATATCCCCAAATATCTTGGATTAAGACATCGGGCAGGACTCGGAATTTCACAAGAAACCGATGCCAAAGCAATTATTGTTTCGGAAGAGAGAGGAAAAATTTCGTATGCATGGAAAGGACGACTTAAAATGAACGTTACACCGGAAGAATTACAGCAGCTGTTGATTGAAGAATAAAAAGGATATTTTTAATGATTTTACGGCAATTGTCCATTATAAATTACAAAAATCTGGCACAGGTAGAGCTCGCACTATCTCCTAAACTCAACTATTTTATTGGTAACAACGGCATGGGGAAAACCAATCTACTGGATGCTGTCTACTATTTGTCATTTTGCAAAAGTCATACAAATCCTATTGATTCTCAAATTATTCGTCATCATTCCGATTTCTGCATGCTTCAGGGAAGATATGAGTTTCCCGATCACTCGATTGAAGAAATTTATTGTGCCATACGGAGACGTCAAAAAAAGCAATTCAAACGCAATAAAAAAGAGTACGAACGATTATCGGATCATATCGGATTTATTCCTCTAGTAATGATTTCGCCGAATGATGATGAACTGATTGTTGGAGGCAGTAACGAACGACGAAAATTCATGGATATGGTGATTTCTCAATTCGACAAAAATTACATGCACGCGTTAATTCGTTACAACAGAGCCTTGCAACAACGTAATGTTTTACTGAAAAACGAAAAAGAACACATCGACATAAATTTACTCGAAATATGGGAAGAGCAGTTAACCGATGAAGGGATGTTTATTTTCGAAAAACGCCAAGCTTTTATCGACCAATTTATTCCCATTTTCAATCGTTTTTATAATCTGATCAGTCAATCAAACGAAAGCGTTTCACTTCAATATATCTCTCAACTGAAAGACAACGATCTTCATCATCTACTCAAAACAAACCGACACAAGGACATTGTGTTAGGATATACTACAGTAGGCATTCATAGAGACGACCTGGAAATGCTGCTGAACAATTTTCCGATCAAAAAAACAGGATCTCAGGGTCAGAACAAAACTTTTTTTGTATCCATGAAATTAGCTCAATTTCATTTTTTACTTGAAACAACAAAAACCAAGCCTCTTTTACTGTTGGATGATATTTTTGACCGGCTAGATAGTTCACGTGTGGAAGAAATCATCAAACTTGTTTTGGAAAACGAGTTTGGGCAAATATTCATATCCGATACCAATCGTAAATCGCTAGACAAAATATTGGAAAAAACAGCGCATACCGATTATCATATCTATTCTGTAAAAAATGGTTATATTCGTCAAACAACCGATTAAACCCAATTTTTATGCTTAAACACGGATCGAAATCCATTGGCGATATTTTGTCGGAATATTTTGAAGAAAATCCTTTTCTCAAAACCAAAATAGCCGAACAACGTGCAGTTCATGCCTGGCGCGAATTGCTTGGTTCTGGAGTAAGTGGCTACACAAAAAATGTCTATCTAAAACGAAACATACTTTATGTTCAGCTTACATCATCGGTTCTTCGAGCAGAATTACAAATGAATAAACAAAGCCTCATTGAGAAACTCAATGAGGCTGCAGGAATGCCTATTGTGCACGATATCGTGCTACGATAAATAGTTTTTATCTATTGTTCTGCAGGTTGCGAATTCGTTTGGCTCTGACCTTGCTGTTGGGTACCTTCCTGATTGGGTAACGTTGGTGAAGGCATTGGCACGGTAGGTGTCACATCGGGAGCTACACCCGGACTAAGAGGAGCGGGTTGTTGCACCTCAATTTGAGATTGAGGACCCTGCGAATGTGATGCCGTATATTTTGCAGTAAAAATGCTTAAAATAATGATGATGGCGGCAAGAGTCCATGTTGTTTTTTCTAAAAAATCGGTAGTTTTTCGAACACCCATAATTTGATTGGATGACGAAAAGCCGGCAGCCAATCCTCCGCCTTTGGATTTTTGAACCAACACGATAAGAATCATTAAAATAGCTGCAATTAAAATAAGAATAGTAAGGAAAACATACATATCAAGATTGTTTTTTATTTTTCTCGTTTATAATCAAATGCTCCAAAAATTGAATTTGGTCGGCAAAGTAAGCACTTTTTTTTGGAAAATTCAAACTTAAACGCTTAATAATTGTAAGCGCTTGTTCGTATTTTTTTTGTTTAATATAAATTTTTGCCAGTGTTTCGGTTAAGAATTTATCTTCTTCAATTTCACTGTCCAAAATACAATTCTTTTGATCTTTATCAATAGACGCATCGCCTTCGCTTAGAGAAAACGATTCATTCGAATCTGCTTTTTCAAGAAATCGATCAATAATATCGTGGTGTTTCAACAAATTTTTATCCGATTCGTTTTCGCTTTCCGTATTGTTTGGTTCAATCGACTCCAGATATGATAAATAATCATATGAGACCATTTCCATCCCTAAATTTGGACAAACGGCTTCGTCTGATTTCTCTTCTTCTCCGACGATATCAAAAAAAGAATCGATCAATGTTTGAGTACGATCTTCATGAAATTGCCCTTCCAACTCATTTTCCTCTAAGAACATATCATAATCTTGTTTATTTATCAAATAAAATAATTTTCTTCTGTCAGCACAAAAAAGTGCCGTTTTAGGTAGTTCGTCCAAAAAATGCGGATGTTGTAAAATATGGAGATTTTTTTGATAAAGTAAGCGAGCGGTTTGGAAATAAGGATACTCATTTATCATCTCCTTTAATTTCACAAACGAGGCATCGTTCAAAATTTCGGGATTTTCAACCCAACCATATAATTCGGCACTAATCATCAAAAAATACGACTTACCAATTAGACATTGTGGCATTAAATATCTGATCAATAATATCTTTACACAGTTCTTCAATCAATTGATCTTGCACATCAGTTAATAAACGATCACTGGGAAAGTTGCGATAAGCCGATATCGTTTCTTCTTTATCTTGACCTTCCACTTTATTGTTGCGATAACGCATTCTCACCGTCATTGTCAAGCGGGTTTCCGAAGCAAATGCATCTTCTTGTACAGCCATTGGGGTAAGTTCATATCCGATGATTTCCCCCTCAATCTCCAAATCCCCGTTTTGATTTACAAGTTGAAGTCGGGTATTGCGAATGAAGGTATCTTTCAAATCCTCATTAAAACGCTGTTCAAGAGGGGGGTATATCAACTGCGCCTGATTTGGGAAGTTGGCCAAATACAAGGTTTTGGTTGTGTTATAATCAACGGATGCTCCATCGAACCGATACGAAATAGAACATGAATCCAGCAAAATACAAACCGCTGCAAAAGCAAAGAAGAGGACGGGTTTCATAGATTTTCCAACTTATACTCTTTAATCTTCCTGTATAATGTTCTTTCGGATATTTTCAAATCATTAGCGGCCGGTTTGCGCTTACCATTATGACGCTCCAATGCCTTTACAATCATATCTTTCTCCACATCCTCCAATGAAAGTGCTCGCTCTTCATATTCGGTAGCTTCCTGAATTTCTTCTTCGTGCTTCGGATCATTTTCGTTGGAAGAAACCTCGGGAACGATGTCGTCATATTTAAAGGGAAAATTTAACGATGCAGGGTCCTGAGACACTAAAGAGGGATTAGCCGACGTGCTCTCCGCAAAAGCAGATTTTATTTTGTCGCCGGAAGCAGACAAAATGGTGGCAACAATTTGTTTCAAATCCATGATGTCCTTTTTCATATCGAACAAAACTTGATACAAAATTTCACGTTCATTTGCAAACGTTCTTTGCCCGCTTTCTTTTACATCGAACAAGCGAACAGGCACCATTCCCACTTCTTCGTCGGGCAAATACCGTTTCAAAATTTCGGGCGTAATTATTCTTTCTTGTTCAATAATGGAAATTTGCTCCGTTATATTCTTCAATTGGCGTATATTACCCGGCCACCTATACTCTTTAAGCATTTCTTTTGCAGCATTAGTTAAACTAATAGGTGGTATCATATATTTTTCTGCAAAATCGGTAGCAAATTTATGAAACAATAATGGAATGTCTTCTTTCCGTTGACGAAGAGGAGGTATACGGATAGGTACCGAATTCAATCGATAATACAAATCTTCTCTAAATCTTCCACTTTCAACGGCCTGCACCATATTCATATTGGTGGCAGCGACCACGCGCACATCGCTTTTTTCCACTTTGGATGAACCCACCTTAATAAATTCTCCTGTTTCGAGTACCCTGAGCAATCTTGCTTGCGTGGGAAGAGGCAATTCGGCCACTTCGTCAAGGAAAAGGGTTCCCCCATCTGCCACTTCAAAATACCCCTTACGGGTTGCTGTTGCGCCTGTAAAAGAGCCTTTTTCGTGACCAAAAAGCTCCGAATCAATTGTTCCTTCGGGAATGGAACCACAGTTTACTGCAAAATACGGACCGTGTTTTCTTCCACTATATTGATGAATTATTTGAGGAAAAATTTCTTTACCTACTCCACTTTCACCTGTAATAAGGACCGATAAATCTGTCGGAGCTACCTGCAAGGCTACATCAATAGCACGATCCAATTCAGGAGAAGTGCCTATAATGTCGAATCGTTGTTTTACTTGTTGAATATTTTGTTTTGCCATAAAATGAATCTCCAAACTGCAAAATTAAAGTCAATAACAGGATGGAATATCAAAAATAATAAATTTATTTGACATCACCTAAAGCATACGTCCTCGATTTTAAAAATTCTCCAAGTTGTTCGATATCCCGATATTTTGCCATTTCATCAGGCATGATGGGCTCTCCAAAAGTAATAACCAATTCTTTCCCTTTTTTATTCTTTAATTCATGACATAAGCCCAAAGTGCGTACTTGCCATCCCAAAAGACGCAAAGCATAAAAACGCGGCGAATTGCCCCCTGAAAAATGAACCGGAATCACAGGTACTTTCGCTTTTTTTATCAATTTAATAACCGAAGGCTGCCATTTTCTATCGGCAATTGTTATTTTAAAACCTTTTCTCGTAAAATCAGAGATAGCCCCAGCCGGGAAAAACTCCAAAGGATGCCCCTGACGAATATGATCAATGCATTCTTTTATTCCGTTAAGAGTAACATCGCGTTTTTTATCGGATTTAAAAGGATTAACTACAATAAAATTTTCAGACATGGTATCAATCATTCCTAATACAAAGTTCACCATCATTTTATAATCCTTTACGCGGCTTCCCACCACTTCAATAGCTGCAATGCCATCGATGTGGCCATAGGCATGGTTAGATACAGTAATAAATGGTTTGTCTTTATATTTATCCAGTACCTCTACATTTCGTAAGATGCGGCGTATTTCAAGTTTATCCAAAACGTCTTTGCAAAATGCAGGGCCTGTAAGGTGTTTCGACTTATCGTAGATTTCATTTACATGATCTAATCCCGATATTTTCATCATCAATTTGAAAAGATTATTCCCATATTTTCCTCTGAAAATAGGATGAATTTTTTTTATCTCATCATAACTGATCAATTTATCTTTCATTACGCAACACTGTTATCCTCATATCTTCGTCTTCATGTTGTTTGTATATTCTACTAAACAACACAAACAATCTATAAAAAATCAAAGGTAATCACTTGAATTCTTTTATCATTTCAATAATTTGTTTCCCGATATTTTCGGCTTCTTCAACAGACCGAGCCTCGGAATAAATGCGAATAATGGGTTCGGTATTCGATTTTCTTAAATGTACCCATTTATCGGGAAAATCTATTTTAACACCGTCGATATCGGTAATTTCTTGATCTTTAAATTTTTCCTTGACAGCATCCAAAATAGCGTCTACATCCATGTCGGACGTCAGTTCTACTTTTTGTTTTACAATATAATAGGTAGGATAAGAGGCGCGTAATTCAGAAACTTTTTTACCTGATTTTGCAAGGTAAGTAAGAAACAAGGCAATACCAACCAATGCATCACGCCCATAATGGGAAGCGGGATAAATAACCCCACCGTTTCCTTCGCCGCCAATCACCGCATTTACTTCTTTCATTTTGGCCACAACATTCACTTCACCCACAGCCGCGGCATAATATTTCCCGCCACGTGCCTCGGTAATATCGCGCAAAGCGCGAGTAGAACTCAAATTCGATACTGTATTTCCCGGCTTATGCTGCAATACGTAATCGGCAACAGCAACCAATGTATATTCTTCACCAAACGGTTCTCCATTTTCGCAATAAATAACCAGCCTGTCAACGTCAGGATCAACAGCAAAGCCCACATCGGCATGCGACTTTTTCATTAGCTCGGCAAGTTCAGTCAAATGTTGCGGTAGCGGCTCCGGATTGTGAGAAAAATTGCCATGAGGCGAACAATGTAATTTGAATACCTCTTTTATTCCCAACGCATAAAGCAATTCCGGAACAGCAATTCCACCTACAGAATTTACGGCATCCACGGCTACCTTCAAATTGGCTTTCTTGATGGCATCGACATCTACTAAATCGAGCGACAATATATGTTGAATATGCTTTTGAAGATATGATTTGCTTATCGTTTTCCCTAACTCATCAACGGGCGAAAAAATAAAATCTTCGGCTTCTGCAATATTTAAAATTTGTTGTCCTTCTTCCGCATTCAAAAATTCACCATCAGAATTGAGCAATTTCAACGCATTCCAATGCTTCGGATTATGACTTGCAGTAATAATAATTCCTCCGGCAGCGTTTTCTTCAACTACGGCTATTTCGGTAGTCGGAGTTGTTGCCATGCCAATATCCGTTACATTAAACCCCATCCCGTTAAGTGTTCCGACAACAAGTCGATGAATCATCTCCCCTGAAAGACGTGCATCGCGCCCCACAACAATTTTTTTCTCTTTCCCTTCCTGATATTTTTCGATAAATGCAGCATATGCAGCAGTGAATTTCACAACATCGAGCGGTGTCAGGTTGTCACCGGCTTTCCCACCAATCGTTCCACGAATTCCGGAAATGGATTTGATAAGTGTCATATCTATTTTATTGATTTTAATTTATTGGATAATCAAGTTTCTCTATACGATATTGCAAGTTTTCATAAAAGGCTGTACGAAAATACGATTGATCATATGTAAGTCCATGATTAAAAGGAACAATCATTTTTACTCTGCCCAAATGCCCCACATGAACCAACGGCACTGCCCAAGCATAACAAGGATAAGTAGAGGGGTTGCCATAGACCAAAGTTTCAGGGTCTAAATTCTGAGTATTTTCGTATTTTGTGCTATCGCCAACAATAAAGTAAGTCAGCCCTTTAAAACGGATGTAGACCTCCGCGCCCAAAGCAGCTTTGTATCCGCCCGAATCAATCACGTTATAATATACGCCGGTAGCCGGATCTCGATAAAATTCATTCGGTTCAAATACATGATCGGCGGGATATTCATCAAGAACGATTATCCCGTTTTCAGCGATGAATTGCTTAATGGCATTGGATTCATCTTTTAAATATTCCGCATATGTTTTCTGACTGTCGCAGGAATTTCCTATAAACAAAAAAGCGGCAATGACTCCTATGATACAATTTATTTTTCTCATTACTTAACTTATTCTTAATAATAAAATTCGAATACAATACAAAAATAAATAATTCAACTTCAAAAAGTATTTATTTATGAAAAATAAACGATTTTTCTAACGTGAAAACATTCTTCCCATCTCTTCAACATGAGGCATTTCTCAGCTTCGCTTCATATTTTTTTAAAGCCTTTTCAAATAAAGCAATAGCATCTTGTATGGTTCCATAAAATTCGCCTCCTGCCGCATTCAAATGTCCTCCTCCTTGAAAAAATTCAGCAGCAAATTCATTGCAAGCAAAATCCCCTCGGGAACGAAAAGACAATTTGACGTAATTCTCGTCTTCGTAAATAAAAGTCGAAAAAATTATACCTCGTATACTCAACGGGTAATTCACAAAACCTTCGGTATCGCCTTTCCCGGACTTGAATTTTTGTAAATCCTCTTTTGAAAGATAAATCAAAGCAGAATGAATATCATTGTATATTTTCATCCGCTTCAGCAAAGTAAATCCCAATAGACGAAAACGTTGTTCGGTATAATTGTGATAAACATTCGAATAAATGGCATCTTTATCGATATTCTTTCTCAGTAATAAACTAATAATTTCGAATATTTCGGGATCATTGGAATTATATGTAAATCCTCCGGTATCCGTCATCATGCCACAATAAATGCATTCGGCTATATCTCTGTCGATACGTTCGTACTCGCCCAATTGATACAGTAAACGAAAAATCAACTCACTAGTGGATGAGATCTCGGGATGAGAAATCACAACATCGCAAGAATTTTCAGGGTAAGGGTGATGATCTATTAAAATTTTTTTAGCACCGGAGTTCATTACATAAGGAGCCATATCGCCAACTCGTTTAGGAACATTGAAATCGAGACAAAAAATCAACTCAGCATGCTGTATGATATGCCGTCCGGCTCCCGGATTATATTCATAAACCAAGGCATTCTCCGCCCCTTTCATCCACTTCAAAAAATAAGGGAACGCATTAGGTACAATAAGTTTCACATCCTTTCCTATACGAAAAAGATAATGATACAAAGCCAAAGACGAACCCAAGGCATCTCCATCGGGAGAAAGGTGTGTAGTAATGACTATTTTATTGTATTTTTCAATGTAAGAACGAACTTTTTCGACTTGTTCTTTCGGGATAATCTCTGTAATTATGGTTGCTCTCATTCAATCTATTAAACTATCCAATATTCCATTGGGCTTTGCCGCAAATATACTACAAATTTATGGAAAATGCCCCCATTTGCCTTACATCATGCACTTTTATATGCAATTGCCGACACTCTTTTTTTAGGCGTTTCACAGCATATACCGAAAGCGAACTGTCAAGAATAACCATTTTGGGTAAAAAATACTCACTTAACGTATTTATGGAAAAAGAATCATCTTCCGATAGAACCAAAAAATCAACGGGAAATGTTTGCTCGGAAATTTTTGATCGATATATATTTTCCGATAATTTGACAATCCTTTTCGAAGAATAAGCCAGCACACCATTCGCTTGTCTCATTACAGGAATTGCTTCATTATTTATAATGGCACCCATTTCACTCACTCCCGGTCGGTTGTAAACAACAAATCTATCGGTGGTGTCATGAGCAATATGATAGGTATTTATAAATAAGAAAAGAAGCATAGAGCCCAATACAACAAAAAGATATTTAACCCGTTTTTTTATCATCCATCTATCAAAAACAAATAAAACAATAAAAAGGAGCATTACCTGTGCAAGAGAGAGAGAATGATTTGTGATCTGGGAAGAAGGCAGCGATTCAAACACATAAACGATATGAATAACCCAACCGATCAACATGTTAAGTAGCCGACTTATCCCTTGAAATAACGGATAAAAAACAACAAGCCCCCATTGACTCAGTCCCCAAAAAAGAATAACCGGCAAAACAGCATAAATTATCGCACTAATAAGGGGAACAATCAATAAATTTGTAACAAAAAAATACGTGGGAAACGCTCCAAAATAGTACAAAACAAGAGGAAATACACCCAATTGCGCCGATAGGGAAAGGGTAAAAAGATTACGGATTTTCAGGAAAAATTGCCGAGAAGGGACATACAATTTATCGAGTTTGGGTTTAAAAAACAAAATAGCAAAAACCGATAAAAAACTCATTTGAAAACCTACTTCAAAAAAACTCATCGGATTAAAAACCAGAATAAAAAACGCCGCAGCCGCAAGGCTGTTATAAGAAAATCCTTGCCGGTGAAAAGCCTTACCCAGACAAAAAATCGAAAGCATAATTGCCGCACGAACAACCGAAACCGATAATCCTGTAAGAAAAGCGTAGCCCCAAAGAAAAAGAATAATCAGCAGCTGTTTCAATATTAATTTTTTCCCCGAATCGCCTAGAAAAGAAAAAAATATATTGAGAATAAAATAGATAATCCCAACATGCAATCCACTTACTGCCAACACATGTGCTGTTCCCGACGCACGAAAAGCATCTTGCAAATCATTGGAAAGATTGGATTTATATCCCAAGGTAAGTGCCGTAATAAAAGCATACTCATCGGGATTCAATCCGAAAGATTTATAAAAATCGAGCGCTTTGGCCCGTAAATTTTGCGATAAGGTATAAACCGATGGGATGCTTTTCCCTGTTTTTCTCCACTGGTAAGCCGGAATATATGCAGATCCGGCAAAACCCTTTATCCTCATAAATCGAACATAATCGAAATCGTCGGGATTGCCCAAGTTTTTGAAAGGTTGCATGTTGGCTCGAAATACAATCTCATCGCCCGGTCGAAGAACCACACTCTGCGCATCTTTTTCAAAATAAAGAATCGCATTCTTCTGTACAGGATACACCAATTTTGTATTTACTTGAACAGAACGGGGTTTTTGTTGCGGAATATCAAGAACAACTCCCTTGTAGGTATCTTGTTGTTGGGCATAATGTTCCAATGAACTCTCTTCGATTTTTTGTTTATACCGACAAGTAATAAGAGAAAAAATAAATACAAATGCCCCCACTCCAAAAACCCATCGATAATGAAATTCTTTATTTTCGGGAATAAAAAAGGATAGCAACATGATAAGAAACCCTGTGGAAAAGAAAACGACTGCCGAAGGAAGTGCAGGAATAAATTCATTGACAACAATTGCCAATACCACAGGAACAAGCAACCGAAAGAAAGGTGTTTTCCCAGTTATGTTTTTCATCGCACACTTGACATGCAAAAATCGTTGTTCGTGAAAACACAAAAAAGATTTTTATAAATTTTTTAATTGACGAATGGTTTCAATGGGATTTTCGGAAGAAAAAACAAAATTACCGGCTACAAGTACATCGGCACCCGCATCAACCAACCGTTTGCCTGTTTCAAGATTAACTCCACCGTCCACCTCAATAAGGGTAGAAAGATTTTTTCGAAGAATCATTTCTTTTAAATCTGAAACCTTTTGCAACGAATGTTCAATAAATTTCTGCCCTCCGAATCCGGGATTTACCGACATCAACAAAACCATATCCAACTCATGCAAAATATCTTCAAGAAAAGTCACCGGAGTATGCGGATTCAATGTTACTCCGGCTTTCATTCCTGCTTTTTTGATTTCTTCAACCACCCTGTGCAAATGAATGCACGCCTCATAATGCACATTCATCATATAAGCACCGGCTGCGGCCACTTCCGAAACAAATTTTTCGGGTTGAACAATCATTAAATGAACATCCAAAGGTTTATCGGTTACCTGTTTCAGTGAATTTATCACAGGAAAACCGAAAGAGATGTTGGGAACAAACACACCATCCATAATATCCAGATGTATCCAATCAGCTTCGCTGCGGTTCAACATTTCCACATCTCTGCGCAAATCCAAAAAATTGGCAGAAAGAAGAGAAGGTGCGATTAAATGATGATTCATAAGTGTTTGATTATTTTTCCAAAGGTACTGTAAAATTTCGAAACGAAAAAAGTCATTAAACCTTAATGGCCGCTACTCTGTCAATAGAGTAATTATTGAAAAAATTTTTAATTCGATTTTTATCGTTATTTTTGTAAAAAGAAAAGGAATGACTCAATATACAAAAGTACTATCTTTATTTATTTTTGGAGCATTGCTTTCTTTCGTATTCCCTGTTACAGGTCAGACAAAGGAATTTACGGTGGTGATTGATGCAGGTCACGGAGGCAAAGACCCGGGCGCACTTGGTTCCTCATCGCGCGAAAAAGACATCACGCTGTCGGTGGCAAAAAAAGTAGGAACATTGATAGAAAAAAATCACAGGGATGTGAAAGTGATTTATACCCGCAAAGACGACAGCTTTGTGGCACTGGATCGCAGAGCAGCCATTGCAAACAATGCCAAAGCCAATCTTTTCATCTCCATTCATTGCAATGCACTACCCAAACGTCAAAACTCGCCACAAGGTGTAGAAACCTTTATTTTGGGACTTCATAGAAGTAAAGACAACCTGGAAGTGGCCAAAAAAGAAAACTCTGTGATCTTACTCGAAGAGAACTATTCACAAAAGTATGAAGGTTTTAATCCGCAAGAGCCCGAATCGTATATTATTTTTGAATTCATGTCCGACCAATACCTCAAACAAAGCCTTCATCTGGCTTCACTGGTCCAAAATAGCTTGGTACACAATTCCGGCAGAATAAATCGGAATGTTCGTCAAGCAGGTTTTCTTGTGCTCCGTGAAGTAGCTATGCCAAGTATTCTCGTCGAATTGGGATATATCAGCAACCCGAATGATGAAAAATACCTTAAAAGCACCACCGGGCAAAATTCCATGGCAAATTCAATTTATTTGGCATTTAATGAATACAAACGAGATTACGATAAAAAAAATCGGATTTTTTCCAACGAATCACCCCAACAACCGCAAAATGCCATTTCATCGGAAAACGAAATCGAATATCGGGTTCAATTCCTGACTTCCTCACGAAAATATGAAACAAATTCGCCCGTTTTCAAGGGATTATCACCTGTGAGTTGTTACAAAGACGGCACAGTCTATAAATATACTTACGGTAGTGCTACCGACCTGCAAGAAATTATAAAAATATTACACGAAGTACAACCAAAATTTAAAGACGCCTTTATCGTTCAATTCCAAAATGGCGTTCGAATAAAATAATTCATACATTTCCGTTGTGTCTGTCGCCGCCTGAGGTAAAAAATCATTCACGTTGTTTCTGCGGGTATGAGGCGATCAATATATTAACGTTAACACACACGGAACTGCCGGATTTTGCTCCGCTTCTATGATGCAAAAAGATTAACTACTGATTTTCTGAACACTATCCAATAAAAAAAGGGCAAATAGCCCTTAAAATTCTTTTCCGACGACAGGGAAAAATTTTTTTATCCTCCGTCGGATTTTCCGATGGATACAAAAATTTTGATTTACCCCCATCCTGATCACATTCTTTAACAAAAAGAAACGGTTTCCCGGCAAAACAAGGCTGTTTTTACACAAAAACAGCCGTTTTACGTCCGTCGGATTTTCAGAAACAGGATATAATTTTTTTTCCTCCCGTCGGATTTCCCGACGGAAGAATTTAGTTAGTTATTATTAAAGCGCGTTTGCCGAGAGAAGATATAATTTTTGCACACTCTAGCCTCGTTTTCCGAGAGAAAATAAAAATATTCCGCTCTCAACGGAATGCCAGAAAGATGAAAAAACTACTTTTTGTTTCTGCTATTTGAAGGTTTTTCAAAATTTTTTCGTAACTTGCACCCCAGTTTCCATAATATTTATTTGACTGATTACCATATAGATATATGGATTTTGTCCAAATGGATAGCTTTTTTAGGTTATATTTTTAAACGCACAACAGGTTAATAATACTATTTATGAAATTGAAATTAAGTAGAAACGCAACCATCGGATTATCTTTCCTTGTCAGCCTTGCGATAATTTACTTTGGCATTAATTTCCTGAAAGGAATCAATATTTTCCAAAAACAAAATAATTATATTGCTGTTTTTGACGATGTTTCGGGATTAAACACCTCATCTCCCGTATTAGTAAACGGATATCAAGTCGGATTAGTAAGTTCTATAAAAATGATCAGCCCCGACCCCATGAAGTTTGCAGTAGAAATACGATTGGACGACGAATTTAAAATAAAAGAAGGCAGCAAACTTGAATTTGGCACAGATTTGCTAGGCGGATCATCGGTTAGACTCAAAATTAATAACGAAGGTACTCGTTATTTACATCCCGGCGATACACTTATCGGAGGACGGGCACCGGGAATGATGGACAGCGCAGAAAAAATTGCCCCCAAAGCCGATTCCATTTTGTTGCATATCGATTCCACAGTCATGGCATTAAACCAATTACTTACCGACCCTGCATGGCAGAAATCCATCATCGGAATAAACACAACAATAAACGAGTTACAGGCAACGGCTCAAAATATAAACAGAATCGTTTTTGATGCAGGCGAAGAAATTCCCGAAATTACCCACGATCTGGCAATGGTAATCAAAAATCTAAAAAAAATAAGCGAGGAATTGAAAGACTCCAACTTCAGCAACACCTTAGCATCGCTCGATGAAACAATTACAAATTTGAAATTGCTTTCTCAAAAAATAAATTCTGCCGACAACTCAGTAGGAAAACTTGTAAACGGGTCTGAACTTCACGACAGCTTAGTGGTTGTAATCAATTCAGCAACAAAATTGCTGGAAGACATACGAGAAAATCCGAAGCGATATCTAAGTGTAAAATTGCGCCTATTCTAACTTTAAAGCATATTTGACTTTTATTTCATGAAACATTTAAATAGAATTGCTCTAAATAAATATTTCGCACATAAAAATCGCAAAAGTATTCGTATCATTGTATTTAAGTGATAAAAATGAAGTGCATTGCATTTTCAAACCTTTTTTATACACTGAATAGGAATACTGATATTCAATGTTTTGCCAAAGTAGTGTTTTTATATATAATTGACATTTAGATATTTAACGCTATTGGGTTGATAATTAATTCTGTGCTTTGTTGTCCTTTTTCAATAAAGAAACACATTTTTTTTTTCGAAAAATATTCCCAAAATTTGTACTCAAGAAACAACAAAAAAACAATTTTTAAATAAACTAATGGAAGCAGATTTCAAGATTTTATGGAATAACTGTCTGAACGTCATTCGCGATAATATTTCCGAAGCTGCATTCAACACTTGGTTTGTGCCAATCATCCCTTTAAGTTACGAAGATAATGTGCTGACAATCCAAGTACCCAGCCAGTTTTTTTATGAATATCTTGAGGAAAAATACATCGATCTGATTCAACAAACACTTTATCGCGAAATCGGGGAGGGCACTATTCTGAACTATCGCGTATTAATTGAAACAGAAACCAATACAGCTGTGGAACTCCGGGGCGAACCTCGAACACAACCGGGAGACAAAAAAATAGCAAAAAAAATAGCCATAAAAGTTCCCAACCCTTTCGAACGGGTAGAAACCCCTGAATTCGATTCTCAAATAAATTCCAAATATACCTTTAATAACTTCTTTGAAGGAGAAAGCAACCGATTGGCGCGCACAGCTGCTGAAGCAGTAGCTGAAAATCCCGCAAAAACAGCATTTAATCCCTTATTCATCTATGGGAATTCGGGAGTCGGCAAAACACATCTCTGCCATGCCATTGGATCAAAAATTCTCGATCGATACCCCGAAAGGAAAGTGCTTTATCTTTCTGCTCACCTTTTTAAGGTGCAATTCACCGATGCACGCCGATTCAATACCATCAACGACTTTATTAATTTTTATCAGGGTATTGACGTGTTGATTATCGACGATATTCAGGAACTTTCCGGATTGGAAAAAACGCAAAACACCTTCTTCCATATCTTCAACCACCTCCACCAAAACAACAAACAGTTGGTAATGACATCGGACTGTGCGCCCACAGATATGCTGGGAATGGAAGAACGATTACTGACTCGTTTCCGATGGGGGTTGACAACAAGCCTGGAACGTCCCGACAAAGAATTGCGCAAGAAAATATTGAAACACAAAGTACTTTCCGATGGGCTGTCAATTTCGGACGAAGTCATCGATTTCATTGCGGAAAATGTTACCGATAACGTGCGCGACCTCGAAGGCGTCATCGTTTCACTAATGGCACATTCCATTATCAACGACCGCGACATCGACATAAGTCTTGCCAAACGAGTAATGGAACAAACCCTTAAATTCGAAAAAAAACGCATCACTGTACAAAAAATCCAGGATACGGTGTGTAATTTTTTCAACATTAAAAAAGAGCTCGTCCATTCTGCATCTAGAAAAAGAGAAATTGTTCAAGCACGCCAGGTAATTATGTATTTTATAAAAAAACACACCAAACTATCGCTCTCCCAAATTGGTGCTCAAATTGGTAACAGAAATCATTCCACGGTTCTCCATTCTTGCAATGCTGTTAAAAATCTTGCCGAAGTAGATAAAAGATTTCGTGCCGATATTGAAGAAATTGAACGGTTGCTCAATTCATAAAAACTCCATACTTTACGGTTGTTTGCCTTATGCCCTATGCAACCAATTCGATTCATCGGATTGTTGATTTAAAATGATTACCTTTGGAATTGTTATCGGAACATTTCTAACCATTCCCTCCGATAAACCAATTCAATTTGTGATTCCTTGCAATGAAACGATTTGTATATATCCTGCTTTTCCTCACCTCTTGGGTATCGGCATGGACAATAGAACCGATAAAAATAGCCGTCGTCAGCGATGTGCATTATCTCTCATCACAACTTACAAAAAAAGGCACTGCTTTGGAGCAATACGAAACGGCTACGGGAAGAAATACGGAAGATCTTCGTGCAGTATTGGATGCAGTAATAACCGATTTGCTCGACCAATCTCCCGATATTTTGCTCATCCCCGGCGATATAACCAATAACGGAGAGAAGCAGAGCCATCTGGATTTTAAAGAAAAACTGCTGCCGTTAACTAAAAACGGAACGCAAGTATTTGTTGTTCCGGGCAATCACGATATCAATGTTCCTACGGCAAAAAAATACATGGGAGACAAAACCGAACCTGCAGAGAACGTTTCGGCCGAAGAATTTGCAGCAATCTATGCCGATTTCGGCTACGGGAAAGCCGTAAAACGCGATACCGCTTCGCTGAGCTACCTTGCTTCCATAAACGATTCTCTATGGCTGCTGTGTTTCGATACCAATCGATATAGCGAATACCGCACCTCTCCCCTTTCATCCGGGAGAATTCTCCCCCAAACTCTGCAGTGGGCATTGAAAATTCTCCACGAAGCAAAAGAAAAAAATATCAACGTAATTGGCATGATGCACCACGGCGCAGTGGAACATATGCCTTATCAAAGCGCCTTCTTTCCGGAATATCTGATAGATGACTGGAGAAAAAATGCGGAAATTCTTGCAGACAATGGCTTAAAAATAGTGTTTACAGGGCATTTCCACGCCAATGACATCACATCATACACGTCGGCAGCCGGAAATACGATTACCGATATAGAAACCGGAAGTCTGGCTCAATACCCGTTTCCCTACCGCTTTATCCTCATCGAAAATGATTCATTGAAAATAACCACGCATGTTGTAAATTCGATCCCTTCAAAGCCACAACTGGCAGAAGAATACAAAGAGAAACTTCGTAAACAAACGGAAAAAACGGCTTTATCTAAAATCAAGAGCCTCAACATACCGTTGCCCAAAGAAATTCGACAAGTACTGGTTGATGTTATTGTTCAGATGAACCTGCTGCATGTTTGCGGCGATGAACAACTTACAGAAGAAATGGTACAAACAGTAAAAATGTTCAGTAAAATAATGGGGCAGGAGAATATCGACCCAACGTCGTTCCAACTGGATTACCCGCCTGCCGACAACAATGTGGAACTAGCCTTATGAAATCAAAAGCCCTTGCCCATCTGGCATGCTGTATGCATAGCAATTGCACGGAAGCAGGTTGCGACGAAGCAGGACGTGGATGTCTTGCAGGACCTGTCTTTGCCGCCGCCGTTATCCTCCCTCCCGGTTTCGAATGTGCCAAAATCAACGATTCTAAACAACTTTCGGAAAAAGATCGCAACGAACTGCGAATCCTTATCGAAAAACATGCCTTGTGCTTTGGCGTGGCTTCATGCTCCCCACAGGAAATCGATGAAATGAATATTCTCAGGGCATCCATAAAAGCCATGCACAAAGCTTTGGACAAGCTTACTGTGCGACCACAACATATTCTGGTGGACGGGAACCGTTTTCGTCCATACGAAAATATCCCTCATACGTGTATCATAAAAGGTGACGGAAAATACATGTCGATAGCGGCCGCTTCCATTTTGGCAAAAACCTACCGAGACGAATACATGAAAAATCTTCACAACGAATTTCCGGATTACGGTTGGGCACAAAACAAAGGATATCCCACCGCGTCACATCGTGAGGCAATCAAAAAATACGGCATCACCCCACACCACCGCAAAAGTTTTACACTGGTTGAAAAACAATTGAAAATCAAATTCTAAAAGGACATACCGTCAACCACTTTTTATTGTTCTAATTACAAACAAATAGAATACGAGGTCGTAAACTGCAAAAGCTGCAGCACTCTTTTTATTGTTCTAGTAACAAACGAATAGAGACAAAAGGAATCTCCTATCGATTTCGAATTAAATTTATTTCATGATAATTTATAGGTTTTTACGGTAAAACGAGGGTATATACCCCCCATTTTAACCGTTCGACTTGCAAATATTCCCTAACTTTGCCGAGAAAGAATTATGGCAAAGCTCAAATCGGTTTATTTTTGCAGCAATTGCGGCAATGAATCGCCCAAATGGATGGGGCGTTGCCCGGCATGCGGCGAATGGGGAACATTCGTAGAAGAACTCATTGGCAAAAACGATCTCGCCAAAGAGGAAGATATGCGTGCTTTTTCCGGTATAAAAAGTCAACCATTGCCTCTTGGCGAAATAAAAGCCGACGAGGAACCACGCATCAATCTTATCGATAACGAATTGAACCGCGTGCTTGGCGGGGGACTCGTTCCAGCATCGGTGGTATTGATCGGAGGGGAACCGGGTATCGGAAAATCGACCCTCGTGCTGCAAACTCTGCTGAAACTGCAACACATTCGGTCGCTCTATGTGTCGGGAGAAGAAAGTGCCCGACAGATAAAACTCCGTGCAGACAGAATCGGAATACAAAACGATAACTGCCTTATAGTTTGCGAAACTAACCTCGATCAGATTTTCACACATATCAAAAACACGTTGCCCCAATTGGTTGTCATCGATTCCATTCAAACGGTATACAGCGACGCACTGGAATCGTCGCCCGGAAGCATTTCGCAGGTGCGCGAATGTGCCGTTTCAATTTTGAAGTTTGCGAAGCAATCGGGTATACCCGTGATTCTGATTGGACACATCACCAAAGAAGGCAACATTGCAGGACCTAAAATTCTGGAACATATTGTGGATACGGTTTTGCAGTTCGAAGGCGACCAACATTACATGTATCGTATTCTGCGAAGTATAAAAAACCGTTTCGGAAGTACATCCGAAGTCGGCATTTACGAAATGAACTCCTCGGGATTGCGCGAAGTAATCAACCCCTCGGAGTTGCTGCTCACCCAAAACCATGATGGTCTAAGCGGCGTAGGCATCGCTGCCGTCATCGAAGGTATCCGCCCCTTTTTAATCGAAACCCAGGCACTGGTAAGTACCGCAGCTTACGGTACACCACAACGTTCTTCTACCGGTTTCGATATTCGAAGAATGAACATGCTGCTCGCAGTATTGGAAAAAAGAGCAGGTTTCAAACTTTCGCAAAAGGATGTTTTTTTAAATATAGCGGGAGGCTTGCGGATAAGCGACCCCGGGTTGGATTTATCGGTAATCAGCGCAATCTTATCGTCAAGCCTCGATATCGCAATTGACAGAAATATTTGTTTGGTAGGAGAAGTGGGGCTTTCGGGAGAAATTCGGCCGGTAAGCCGCATCGAGCAACGTATCCTTGAAGCAGAGAAACTCGGCTTTTCACAGATTCTCATCCCGGCAAATAACCTGAAAGGATTTACAGCAAAACCAGTGATAACAATCGAAACGGCACGAAAAGTCGAGGAGGCTTTCAAACGCCTATTTGCATAAAATAACGTCTTTTGTTTTATTGAATCAGGAAATTGTATTATCTTTGCAATCACCAATCACTTGGTACCTTGACCGAGTGGCTAGGTAGCGGTCTGCAAAACCGTTTACGGCGGTTCAAATCCGCCAGGTACCTCCAGAACAAACAAAAACGGCACTTCAAAGTGTCGTTTTTATTTTTCAAATAAAAAACTTCAATCGTTTTCGCGTTTGTTCCCTTAAAAAAGAAACAAATGGTGTATCTTTGGAAAAGAAAAAATATATATTACGATCATTAAACGACACACTATGTTGAATATTGTTATTTTTGGAGCACCCGGTTCGGGAAAGGGCACACAGAGCAGCTATCTGAAGGATAAATACAATTTGATACACATCTCGACAGGAGATTTGTTAAGAGCAGAGATCGCTGCAAAAACCGATTTAGGGAAATCGGCCGAAAGTTATATCATTAAAGGTCAATTGGTTCCCGACGAAGTAGTCATCGACATGTTGGAAGATACCATCAAAAAGAATCCGGATGTAAAAGGTTTTATTTTCGACGGATTCCCACGAACGCTGGCTCAGGGTGAAGCTCTCGATAAAATCCTAAAAAAATATGGAAAAGAAATATCAATAGTCATCAGCCTTGAAGTTGACGATGAAGAACTCATCGACCGACTACTCAAACGAGGCGAATTGATGGGGCGTTCCGACGATAACCGCGAAACCATTGAATCGCGATTGAAAGTCTATTATAACCAAACTGCACCTTTGAAGGAATTCTATGCCGAACAAGGCAAACTGATAGAAATTCCCGGAAAAGGCTCAATAGAAGAAATTTTTTCTTCTATCGCAGAAGCAATTGACAAAGTTGTGGTGGAGAAAACAGAATGACAAAATCTAATTTTGTTGATTATGTGAAAATATTTTGCCGATCAGGGAAAGGAGGTAGTGGCTCTGTCCATTTCCATAGAGCAAAATACCTTCCCAAAGGCGGACCTGACGGAGGCGATGGCGGTGACGGGGGAAATATCATCCTTCGAGGGAACCGCAATTACCACACGTTGCTGCACCTGCGTTATCAACGCCATATTTTTGCGGGACACGGAGAAAGTGGGTCGCGCAACCAATCTTCAGGGAAAAAAGGAGAAAGTAAAATCATTGAAGTACCCTGCGGAACGGTGGTATACGATGCCGATACAGGGGAATTTTTGTGTGACATATCGGAACATGGCCAAGAAGTTATTTTATTAAAAGGCGGCAGGGGCGGACAAGGGAATGCCCGATTCAAATCGGCAACCAATCAAACACCACGATATGCACAACCCGGTGAGCCATCGGAAGAACGTTGGGTGATCTTAGAACTAAAGCTTCTGGCCGACGTAGGGCTGGTAGGTTTTCCAAATGCGGGGAAATCGACCCTACTATCGGTAGTTTCTGCAGCAAGACCCAAAATTGCCGACTACCCTTTCACTACGTTAGAACCAAATTTAGGAATGGTGGAATACCGGGATGGAAAATCGTTCGTAATGGCAGACATACCCGGAATTATCGAAGGGGCAAGTAAGGGGAAAGGTCTCGGTTTGCGCTTTTTGAGACACATTGAACGCAATGCCTTGCTGCTCTTTGTTATTCCGGCCGATTCTGAAGATATCCGCAAAGAATACGATACGCTGGTAAACGAACTGATCCAATACAATCCCCAACTGGCAGATAAGCGTCGTGTTTTGGCCATCTCGAAATCGGATATGGTCGACGAAGAGCAAATGAAAAGGATTGCACAAGATTTACCCGATATTCCTTATGTATTTATTTCCTCCATTACAGGTTTTGGTATCCAAAAGCTAAAAGATGTTCTTTGGGAAACACTCGATTTTGAGGATTTTGATCCTAATGCAATAATAAAGGACACACTGGTTCATCGAAATCTAGACATAACTCCTCTTAAACACGAGGAGCAGGAGGAAAACGAAGACGAAGACGAAGACGAAAACACCTCTTATTACGAAGAAGAGCTTTAATAAAAAACGAATGCCATAGTGAAAGCTCATCCCGAATATTCCAATTTGCTTCAGTTTGATTTATTGGAAAAAGAATCAGCTATAGAACACTTTACAACAACAAGAACAGGAGGTGTCAGCAAAGGATCATTTTCATCTTTTAATCTCGGTAATTTTTCTGAAGACGATACGACTACTATTTACCAAAATCGAAATATTCTTGCCCGCATGTGGCATAAAGATCAAAGCGATTTCATTGTTCCTCATCAAACACATGGAACCAATGTAAGAACCATCGATCAAACGTTTCTCGAGCGTTCTCCATTCGAAAAAAATAAACTTCTTTACGGTGTTGATGCACTCATTACACAAGAAAAAGGGTTGTTTTTATGTGTAACAACAGCCGATTGCGTGCCTATCCTATTATATGATACAAAAAACCAAGCTATTGCAACCATTCACGCCGGATGGCGAGGAACTGTTGGAAGAATCGTAGAAAAAACCATCAACGAAATGATGAATAACTACCACACTTCGCCTCATAATATCATAGCAGGTATTGGCCCGGCAATCTCGATGAAAAATTATGAAATAGGAGAAAATGTCAAGATCGAATTTTCAAAACAACAATTCGATCTGTCAACAACATCTTGCAGAAAAAGTACTTCATCCCACATTCATATTGACCTGAAAGAAATCAATCGACTTGAACTCATCCGGTTAGGAATTCCTGAAAATCGGATAGAAAAAACCGATCTGTGCACTTATGAAAACTCGGATTTATTCTTTTCCGCCCGCCGACAATCCGTTTATTGCGGTAGGATGTTGTCGGGAATCATGCTGAAATAAAAAAATTTACACCTGTAACCTAAAAAAATAGAGACGTCGGCTGTCGGCGTCTCTATTTCCTTATCAAACGTATCACTACCGGAATAAACTGCTTTCAATTAATAACGTTGGCTGACAACGTCCCAGTTTATGATCTTCCATAGTTCTTTCAGGTGGTCTGCCCGGCGGTTCTGATAATCGAGATAATAAGCATGTTCCCATACATCAAATCCTAAGATCGGAATCAATCCTTTTCTTATCGGATTGCCGGCATTGCTTTCTTTTTCGATGGAAAGTTTGCCGTTCCCGTCTTTAGCCAGCCAAACCCAACCTGAACCGAACAATGAAACTCCGGCTTCGTTAAATAATTCTTGAAATTTTTCAAATGAACCGAATTGTTCATCAATCGCTTGAGCCAATTTGCCTTTTGGCTTGCCACCTCCGTTTGGAGAAAACGACGTAAAGTAAAGATCATGATTCAGGACTTGTCCTGCATTATTGAATATAGCCCCGTCACTTTCTTTTACAATCGTTTCCAAATCGGCATTTTCAAACTTTGTTCCTACAATCAGTCTATTTAAATTATCCACATAAGCCTGATGATGTTTGCCATAGTGGAATTCAATTGTTGTTTTGCTAATAACCGGCTCAAGAGCATCGGGTGCATAAGGAAGAGGTACTTTTTCGAACTTCATACTTTTTACTGTTTTTAGAGTTAATATTCTATTTTGAGTACGTAAATTATGGCACATCAGCATGCTCAATTGTCCTATTGCCACATAAGAGAATACATTTATTAGTCACACGTGACGTCTAAGGTTATAACGAATAAGATAGGTATATTGTTCAGAATAATTTAGATTGATTCTTATTAAGAAAAACTAAAAACAATAAAAAGAAAATACCTATTAAGCAACAAAGGGCATCCAAAGCAACTCTGGATGCCCTTGTTAAGCTATAAAAAAGGATTATTTTTCTTTTTTAGATATATCGCCTCCCTTTTCGTTTTCAGAAAACTCCTCTACTTTTGTTTCCCCTTCTTTTGAAAAGTGAGGTGCTGAGGAAGAATTGGTATCTGTGTCTACGAAAGGATTTATTTCTTGCGGTTTCGAACGAATGAGGTTATCGTCAGGTTTCATACTCTTGCTCATTTCCAAGATCTCTTGCGAACGCGACACCCATTGACGTTTACCAAAAATCATTTCCAAATCTTCTGCAAAAATAATCTCTTTTTCTAAAAGAATTTCAGCAAGTTTACCATGACCTTCCTTATGCTCTAAAAGAATAACTTTTGCTCGCTCATATTGTTCCGATATCATGGTTTTTACTTCGCTATCGATCAATTTAGCCGTTTCTTCACTATATGGTTTAGAAAAAGAATACTCCTGACCGGTAGAATCATAATAACACAAATTTGCCAATTTCTCACTCATACCCATATACATAATCATCGCATATGCCTGTTTGGTAACCCTCTCCAAATCATTCATTGCTCCCGAAGAGATGGTTCCTGTAAATAATTCTTCTGCGGCACGTCCACCCAGTAATGCGCACATTTCGTCGAGCATTTGTTCTTTGGTTGTAATTTGCCGTTCTTCGGGCAAATACCATGCTGCACCTAATGCTTTTCCTCGCGGAACTATAGTTACTTTAACCAACGGACTGGCATATCTTAGAAACCAACTCAACGTTGCATGACCGGCCTCATGAATCGCAATAGAGCGTTTTTCATCCTGTGTAATAATTTTATTTTTCTTTTCCAATCCACCGATTATGCGATCAACAGCACTCAAAAAATCTTCTTTCTGAACAAACTTCTTTTTCCTGCGAGCAGCAATCAATGCTGCTTCGTTGCACACATTGGCTATATCTGCTCCGGAAAAACCGGGTGTTTGACGAGCTAAGAAATCAACATCGACCGTTTCATCAATTTTAATCGGACGAAGATGCACATTAAATATTTCTCTACGATCATTCAAATCGGGCAATTCAACATAGATCTGGCGATCGAAACGGCCCGCACGAAGCAAAGCTTTATCCAAAATATCGGCACGGTTAGTTGCTGCAAGAATGATAACCCCGCTATTCGAACTGAACCCATCCATCTCGGTTAGCAGCTGATTTAAGGTGTTTTCACGTTCATCATTTGCTCCAAAATTGACATTCTTGCCACGAGCACGTCCCACAGCATCAATTTCATCAATAAAGACAATGCAGGGAGCTTTCTCTTTCGCCTGACGAAAGAGATCGCGTACACGCGATGCGCCCACACCGACAAACATTTCAACAAAATCGGAACCCGAAATGGAGAAAAAAGGAACGTTGGCTTCGCCTGCAACGGCTTTTGCCAACAAGGTCTTTCCTGTTCCTGGAGGTCCTATCAGCAATGCTCCTTTTGGAATTTTCCCGCCTAAACTCGTGTAATTATCGGGATGTTTAAGAAACTCCACTATTTCTTTAACCTCTTCCTTGGCTTCTGAAAGTCCTGCAACATCTTTGAAAGTAACCTTTACTCCCGCATCTTTATCAAAAAGTTGTGCTTTGGATTTTCCAACATTGAAGATATTTCCACCTCCACCTCCACCTCCGCTTTGCATCCTTCTCATCATCCATACCCAGAAAACAATCAACAAAATGAAGGGAGCAGCCGTAAGCAGAATTCCCCATATTTCGGATGTTGTGTCAAAACGCACCTCAATATTGTACCCTTTTTCCAATTTTACTTTATCGATAAATTCCGAAGCTCCTTCTGCCGATGGGATACGCACAGTGATAACCGGATTCTTTCCGGCAGCATTGGCGTTCTCTCCGAAAATGTAGTCTACAGATTCCCTTCTTACTTTTGCTTCGGCTATTTCTTTATTGCTATAAATAACAATACTCTCGACCCGATCTTCACTGATATATTTCTGAAAATCAGACCAAGAAACTTCTTTTACCGAAGAATTCCCTCCAAAAAAGTATAACGCCAACAATGCTATAAAAATAATGGTATAAATCCAGTAAGCATTAAAAGATGATTTTGGAGGTTTATTATCTTTATTAGGGTTCAAGGGCGATTGTCTATTCGAATTTTTGTTTTTTTATCCATTTATTATTATTCCCCAAGAAAAAAAATTAATGACCTACGAATGTAACACTTTTGAAAGAAATAAGTTTTTATTCTAAATTGGGAATGTTCTCAAGAAAAGCATCAGCCCACAAATGATCGATATCGTAAAAAGCACGCAGTTCAGGCAAAAAGATATGCACAATGATAGTGCCATAATCCATGCCAATCCATTCTGCCCGTTGTTGACCATGAATCCTGAGCGGATTTTCTCTTGTATTTTTCCATACAATTTCTTCAATCGATTCAGCAACAGCTGAAACTTGCATAGGGGTCTTTCCTTCACAAATAACAAAGTAATCGCAGATAGATCCTGCAATCTCTTTCAATTCTATAGTGGTAATGTTTTTCCCCTTTTTCTCCTGTATTCCTCTTATTATGCTTTCTAATAATCTGTCTTTTTCTCTCATTCGCTGTTTTAGTAAATTAGCAATACAAAGATAGTTTGTTTTTTCGTAAAAAACTATCATCTAAGAAAATAACCTTCGTCGTTTTAAATGTTGTGTACAAAAAAGATGCCAAAAAAACCCGTTGAGCATTTTCGGGGTCGCTCAACGGGTTAATTAAAGAGAAATTATCTTTCTATAACGTTTTCAGCTGAAAATTTTTCCAGAGTACTTTAATACCACCCCCATCATGTATTTGCAAGGCAATGCGACCTTGAGCCTTACCAATTTTCTCATCGCTCAGCTCAACCATTTCTTCCCCGTTGAGCCATGTTTTTACATTATCGCCTTGTACGCGTATGCGCAATGTATTCCATTCACCCTCTTTCAAAACATCTTCTTTTTCCTCCGGGATGCGCGCCAGCCAACCTCTTCCATAAGATTCATAAATACCACCTGTACCATGCCCTTTGGGTGCCACTTCCACTTGCCAACCATTAATAATCTCACCCGGCTCGATAAACGAACGGAAGAAGACGCCCGAATTCCCATTGGATTCTTGCTTGAACTCGAGAGTAAGATCAAAATCATCGTAATATTCGCGGGTTGCAAGATAACCATATTTTTTTTCGGGACCACTTTCGCATACCAAAATGCCATCTTGAACATACCATTTCTCGGTTCCGTATACTTCCCAACCATGCAAATCGACACCATTGAAAAGCGTTACCTCTTTCGTTTTTCTGGGCAACTCTTTAATTTTGAGATTGCGAAACCAGGCAGCCGAACCATGATCCTGAAGACAAATAACTCCTTTGTGAGCTAATCCGTATTCGGGAGCATCTTTCCATTTACCACTATTTTTTCGCTCAAACCACTCGTCTGTCCAAGCTTCAAATTCAAGTACTTTTTCACCGTTAAGCCAATGTTCAACATGACCGTTATCGAAAACAATTTTCGAGGTATTCCATTCTCCGGCAGGTTTCAATTTTTTCTTGCTGAGATCAGGTACATACATGGCATAATCAGCTGCGGTTTTCTGCCACTCTTCAAGAGGTTCGGGAAAATTTTCCTCATCGATCAACTGATATTCCGGACCTGTAATATACGGAACCTTAAATTTGGGATGTTCAACAACATGGTATAAGACACCACTATTCCCGCCTTCGGCAATTTTCCAGTCCCAAACCAATTCAAAATTTTCATAAACCTCATCGGTTACAATATAACCACTCGCATCACTGCCTCCACCCAATGCACGAATTGTTCCGTCTTCAACTGTCCATGGGGCAGTTAACGATTCGCCATTGTAATCGCGCCATCCATTTAATGTCTTACCATCGAACAATAATTTCCATCCTTCAGCTTCTTCAGCTTTCGTCAATACATTATTTTTTTCTCCGCCTTGACAGGAAACAAAAAATATTCCCGCCATCACAACACATACAAATAAAAGTTTCGTTTTCATGATCTTCTCTTTTTATATTATTTAATGAAATATAGGTCAATTAATTTCACCTTTTCGCAAAGATAAAGAAATATTGAATAGTATTTTGTATTTTCGATGAAAAAAGAAGAAAAAACGTTTTTAAGAGAATTTTCCCCCTTGTTTTTAAAACTAAAAAGGGGTGTCATGTGTTTATTGAACAAAAGCAAAAAAAAATCACTTGTTTTGGAACGTATCGATTTATCAAAAAAAGACTACTCTATTGAACAGAAGCCGTTGGTTGCTACTATCGGTTTTTTTGATGGCGTCCATATAGGTCACCGACATTTAATCACTCAGGTGAAAGCCAAAGCAAAGCAGTTAAATTTGCCGGCAGCGGTAGTTACTTTCCCTGAACATCCACGAAAAGTTTTACAACAGGACTATCAACCTAAACTTCTATGTGGATATGAAGAAAAACTGGAACAATTAGAAACTACAGGAGTCAATTATTGCATAAGCATGCCTTTTACCGTTGAGCTTTCTCAATTGACGGCAAAAGCATTCATGGAAAAAGTACTAAAAGAAAAAATAAATGTCCACACCTTACTTATAGGTCACAATCACCGTTTTGGGCACAACAGAGAAGAAGGATTTCCTGATTATGTAGAGTATGGCAAAGAACTTGGAATTGATGTTATACAGGCAAGCGAACTACGTTTTGAAGACTATCATGTAAGCTCATCTCAGATACGGCGCTTACTTTCCGAAGGAAAAATTAAGCTTGCAAATAAATTGCTTTCTTATAATTACAAATTTTCCGGTAAAATCATTGAAGGTTACAAAGTAGGTCGCACACTTGGTTTCCCTACAGCCAACATTCAAGCATGGGAAACATATAAGGTAATTCCTGCATTAGGTGTTTATGCGGTTTTTGTCCGATTCGAAAACGAAATTTACAAAGGAATGCTTTATATCGGTACACGCCCCACCATACAAAACGACAACGAAATTAGCATGGAGGTAAATATTTTCGACTTTGAAGGGGATCTGTATAATCGATCGTTGACAGTGGAATTTGTTGATTTTGTTCGCCCAGACATAAAATTTGACAGTGTGAAATCGTTGGTAGAACAAATAAGGAAAGACAAAATTGCCGTAATGGAAAAACTCAACAACTAAAAAGAAACATAATATGGAATATGCAACACTAAATAATGGAATAAAAATTCCTTATGTGGGATTAGGTGTTTTTCGGTTAACCGATAATAAAATTGCGTACGAAACAGTACGAATGGCTCTCGATGTTGGATATCGACACATCGATACAGCAATGATATACGAAAACGAAGAAGCCGTAGGAAAAGCCATCAGAGACAGCGGCATTCCACGCGAAGAAATTTTTTTAACTACGAAATTATGGAACGACGATATCCGAAAAAATAATGTACAAGGAGCTTTTGAAGCTAGTTTGCAACGGCTGGGGACAGAATACATCGACTTATATCTGGTACATTGGCCGGTGAAAGAAAAATATGTGTCGGTTTGGAAAGAAATGGAAAAAATCTATGCCGGAGGAAAAACCAGGGCTATAGGTGTCAGCAATTATCTCGAGCATCATCTTAACGAACTGCTCAAAACAGCATCAGTAGTTCCTGCAGTAGACCAAATTGAACTTCACCCTTATCTGATTCAGGAAAAACTAGTGAATTATTTACATGAGAAAAATATTGTCCCTGAAGCATGGAGTCCTTTTTGCGCTAAAAAAAATAATCTGCTTGAAGAACCCATTCTTAAAGAAATAGCCAAAAAATACGGCAAAACCCCGGCACAAGTAGTTTTGCGATGGGATATTCAACGCGGCATCGTAGTGATCCCCAAATCATCAAATTTATCACGCCAGAAAAAAAACCTGGATATTTTTGATTTTAAACTATCGGAAGAGGATATGAAACGGATTAATTCATTAAATAGAGATCAACGCGTAGGGTCTCACCCCGACGAAATTACATTTTAATAGATTTTTCTTTCATTGAGCGCTCGCTGATAACGCACTGCATTACGTACATGCTCAGTATGGGTGGCTGCAAAATTATGCCTCCCGGAGAGATCCTCTTTGGCACACATAAACAGATAACCGTGCTGTTGAGGTGAAAGAACAGCATCAATGGCTTCGATAGAAGGTATGCGGATAGGGCCAGGCGGCAACCCGGCATATTTATACGTATCATAAGGCGAATCAACCTCTAAATGCTTAAACAAAATGCGCCTCAACGAAAAGTCACCAACGGCAAATTTCACCGTCGGATCGGCCTCAAGTTTCATCCCTCTGTGCAAACGATTCAAATAAAGCCCCGCGATAACAGGATATTCGTCGGGATAAGTAGCTTCTTCTTCAACAATGGATGCCAAGATGGAAACTTCTATCGGTGTCAAGCCTATCTTTTGAGCTTTAGCCTTCCGCTCATCATTCCAGAAAGCGTCGTATTCGCGTTTCATTCGCGAAAGCAATTTGTCGATACTGATATCCCAATATACTTCATACGTATTAGGAATGAACATGCATACAACCGTGCTTGTATCGAATCCCAGCTCCTCAACTTTTCCGGGATCATTCAAGGCACTTATCAAAGAAATGCTATCCGCCATGAGTTGTTGCGAAAGGCGAGAAGCAAGATCGGCTTTGGTGCGTATATTATTGAAAGTAACGTTAACGGGAGTTTGCATTCCTGCACGCAAAATACGGATTAACTGCATCATGGTCATGCCATTTTTAACAGCATAACACCCGGTTTTAATGTTGGACAAATAGTTCATCCGCTTGGCCAATATGCTGAAAATTTTTTCCGACGGCAAATTGGCTTTTTCCTTCAATTGATGAACAATGTCTTCGAAATCTTTTCTTTCATCAATATAGATGTAAACGGTTGTATCCGGTGTAAAAGGTTTAAGAACAGTATTTTTTAAATAAAAAACACTACTTACTATCAACAACACTACGAAAGAAAAAATACACCACGCCGTTTTATGTCGCTTTCTGTTTGATTCCTTTTGCATTCAAGCAATTTTACCATAAAAACACCACAAATGTAGAAATATTTCTATAAAAAATTGAATTTTCTTTGATAAGCTGAAAACAAACTCGTATATTTGCGAGCGATTTTTAAGAATATCCTTCGGAAGTTTGGGTGAGTGGCTGAAACCAGCAGTTTGCTAAACTGCCGTACGAGTAATCGTACCGGGGGTTCGAATCCCCCAGCTTCCGCAAATGGTACTAGTTATCAATAAGTTACAATGTTTACCTACATATTTA
>CAYUIY010000011.1:0-36098 GCA_964444915.1 uncultured Dysgonomonadaceae bacterium | reverse complement strand
CGTGAATCCATGATTTTTTGAATATCGGCTTGCGATGAAATTTCATCGGCAGATAGACGCTTGTTTTTTAGCCATATCTCTCTAGCAGTATCATCCTCGTTTTCAAGTATCATCCATTTTAATACCGAAATCATTTCTTCTTGACCGGCGCACACGGGGAAAAGACGGGCAAACTGAATATCGTCTGTTCGGAACAAAAGTTCATCCGAGACGGGTATTCCTCTTTTTGTAAACCATTCTTTTGCCGGTTTCCCCATCCAACGCGTGTCGGAAGCGTGAATACTACCGCTGAATGTGTCTTCGAACCCATAAGGCCGGATCACGTATTTATTCTCGCCGATAGGTATCCCATCGATGCAAATGCCTTCGGGAACAGTGAGCGACCAATTGTTTGGCGGAATGCCTGTGAGAATATGTTTTTTGTTTATTTGCCAATGGTTGCCGATATAGCTGTTTTCGATCCATATATCGGAATTTTTAGCCGTCAAGGGATAATCGATCCGGCTGTTTTGTACAAAAATTGCCGGATGCGGTTTTATTTTTTTGTGAAGAATCAACTTCTGATTATAGGTTTGATTTTGAAGGGACAGGGTAGACGAAACCATTTCTTTGGATGTGCCGTAATGATAAAAGCGAGCATCGTGTAGCGGTAAAATGGACACTTTCAACGCATTGATCTCCGGATCGGGAATGCTGGGGTGGTTGCCCATTGCCGGACCAAACTGTGAATACAGATCGTAGAAATGAATCTCGTCACCTTTCTTTTCATAACCCGATTTTTTCATCAACAAGGTTACCGCTTTGTCGCTCAACAGCCATAAACCGATATCCAACATAAAATAGTGCGTCTGAGAAAGTTGTTGCAACGTTTCGGTATCGGGCTTCTGCAGCATGAAGTCAAGCGCAAAAGAAGATTTTCGGTCAAAAAAGAAAACGCCATGCCGACTTGCTATTTCTCCGTCTACCCAAATACCGCAGCAAACAATATCGGCCTGAGGAATCTTGGGTATTTTTCCGGCATTATGGATATATACGTCGCCACTGGCAATAAGAGTATGCAGGTTTTCCGGAATATTTTCCATTATTTTTTCGTACAACGGCAGTTGTAGCGATAACAACGTTTGGTTGATTTTTTGTCCCCTTGCCCAACGAAAAACCGGAATCGGGATAAATATCTTCCCCGTTGGTGCATAAGCCGGCAAGCGTCGGCTTTGTCCTCCCGCATGAATCAGTACACGTTTTTCCCTGCCAATCCATTCAAGAAAGTCGCATCGAGGGTCTTCATTCTCTTTGCTTTCTTTAAGCAGCCAGGCCGCACCTCCTCCTGCCCCCAGCTTTTTATTTGCCGGATCGGAAGTAAAGAAATAATCCGAAAAAGCAGGATCATTTTTTCTTCTCAGATAAGCCACCATATGCGGCGGTAATGAAATTAGTTTTTTCATGTTCTTGGCTTTTCCTTTTATGCTGTAAGATATTATTCTTTCTCATCTTTCTCATCTTTCCACGAAAACGAAGCACATGGCTCGAGGGTATAGGAATTTTTTATTTCGCGAACAAAAGAAGTAAGTAAAGAATGATGTTTCAAAAAAACGAATAATGTCTTTTGCCTCTAAAATGTGAAATCAGCATAAGATCAATTTTCTATAAAAACAAAGATAATAGTTTTGTCGAGACGATTTATCATTTTGGTGGTTGTTTCAAATTATCGTTGGTTGTTCGATTATGTTTTTTTGGCATTCGGATTTTCTCAATTTCAAGAGTAAACGAAATTTTTTACTCGCTTCCATACGTAGGTTTTAAGGTGAAACGATTTTTTTTGCTCTCTTCTCTGCTTTAGTTTGGTAGTGAAACCCATTTTTCACCCTTTTTCAGTACTATTTTTAGCGTTGGACGAAATTTTTTACTTCGTTTTTGGCTCTAATTTCAGGGTTGAATCAATTTTCTACACTTTTCTCGATACTAATTTTAGTGTGGTACGAATGTTTTGCCTGTTTTTCGATTGCATTTTTTTACTTAAACCGCGGATTTGCTCAAAAAACAATAACATGATTTAATGTATACGGCCGTAGTTATTAAATTATGTTATTGAAATTTGAGTACAACGGCGAAATAATACCAAAACCAATATCAATATTTAACCAAAACATCCGTAGCTGTTAAATCATGTTATTAAGATTGGGGTAAAATGAATATTTTACTCCTTTTTTGCTTTACTTTTGTTGCAACATAAAAAGGCGATAAGGTTGATCAAAAGGTAGAGCTAACACAAACTTGCGCAAAGCAAACTTATTATACAAATGAAGAGGGTTTATCCAAATAATTTATAGGGCCAAAAAAATTGGAAGCAATCAATTATAGAAATTTTTCTTTAATCGTTTTCTTTATTACGATAAAATAATTATTTTTGCAAGTTGTTTTGGGTAAAAAATCACAAGAGACATAATTTATATATTTTACAATTAATACGCTAAAAAAATGGCAAATTTAGATTTAAGCAAGTATGGTATCACGGATGTAAAAGAGATAATACGCAATCCGTCATACGATCAATTATTTGAAGAAGAAACCCAACCCGGGTTAGAAGGCTTGGAAAGAGCGCAAGTTACAGAACTTGGAGCGGTAAACGTGATGACCGGTATATACACGGGGCGTTCTCCCAAAGACAAGTTTTTCATCATGGATGATGTTTCTCGCGACACACTCTGGTGGACAAGCCCTGAATATCCCAATGATAACAAACCCTTGCCCGTATCTTCATGGGTGGAATTAAAAAAAATTGCAACCAAACAGCTTTCAGGTAAAAGATTGTTTGTAATGGATGCATTCTTGGGGGCAACGGAAGCCAATCGTATAAAAGTGCGTTTTATAATGGAAGTAGCATGGCAAGCTCATTTCGTAAAAAATATGTTTATTCGTCCAACAGAAGAGGAGCTAGCCAATTTTGGTGAGCCCGATTTTGTGGTATTGAATGCTTCCAAAACCGATGCAGGCGACCGTTGGAAAGAGTTGGGTTTGAATTCGAAAACTTTTGTTGTTTTCAATTTGGAAGAGAAAATGCAACTTATTGGCGGTACATGGTATGGTGGCGAGATGAAAAAGGGAATGTTCTCCTATATGAACTATTTACTCCCATTAAAAGGAGTGGCCTCTATGCACTGTTCGGCTAATACCGACATGAATGGAGAGAATACGGCTATTTTCTTTGGTTTGTCGGGAACGGGTAAAACCACCTTATCAACCGATCCCAAACGTTTGCTGATTGGTGACGACGAACATGGCTGGGATGATGATGGAATATTTAATTTTGAAGGAGGTTGCTATGCCAAAGTTTACAAATTGAGCAAAGAAAGCGAACCCGATATTTATAATGCCATCAAACGCGATGCACTGTTGGAGAATGTTACTGTTGACGAAAACGGGAAAATTGATTTTAACGACAAATCCGTCACAGAAAATACACGTGTTTCGTATCCTATTTATCATATCAAAAATATCGTTAAACCGGTTTCCAAAGGACCACATGCTAAACGAGTAATTTTCTTATCGGCAGATGCTTTCGGAGTGCTTCCTCCGGTATCTATTCTGACACCCGATCAGGCAAAATACTATTTCTTGTCGGGATTTACAGCTAAATTGGCAGGAACCGAACGAGGAATTGACGAACCTACA
Source organism: uncultured Dysgonomonadaceae bacterium (assembly GCA_964444915.1). Classification (GTDB taxonomy): domain Bacteria; phylum Bacteroidota; class Bacteroidia; order Bacteroidales; family Dysgonomonadaceae; genus Anaerorudis. The sequence continues at coordinate 32,429 of CAYUIY010000011.1, read as the reverse complement.
CCTACTTTTTCTGCTTGTTTTGGTGCAGCATTTCTTACTTTGCATCCTGTAAAATATGCTCAAGAATTGAATAAGAGAATGGAACAGGCAGGCGCTACCGCTTATTTGGTAAACACCGGATGGAACGGTACAGGCGAACGTATCTCAATTAAAGATACGAGAGCAATTATTGATGCCATTCTTGATGGTTCAATTGATAAAGCTCCTACCAAAACCATCCCTTACTTCGATTTGGTTATTCCTACGGAATTGAAAGGTGTGAATACAAACGTGCTTGACCCACGCGATACCTATGCCGATCCTGCAGAATGGGATAGAAAAGCCCGAGACCTTGCCGGACGTTTCGTCAAAAACTTTACTAAATTTTCGGGAGAAGACGAAGGAAGAAGATTGGTTGATGCAGGGCCTCATCTCGATTAATAAACAGAATAAGATAAAAGAAGGTTTATTATAAAACGATTGAAAATCCCGCTGTTTAATGCGGGATTTTTATTTCTGTAAATCCGAAGATATTTTTATCTTTGTCGGCAATCATTTTTTGAACTTTATTCAATTAAACGATTGGCATATAATCCTGTCTAAGTTTAAAAAACCAATCAATTTAGTGGCAAATCATTAATTTAGTATTATTTTTGCAAATACACAGCAGGTCGGTTTGTCGCCCCGCATTTGCGCGGGGAGGAAAGTCCGGGCAACACAGAGCACCATACTTCCTAACAGGAAGCTGTTCGCAAGAGCAGAGCAACGTAACAGAAAATAACCGTCTGCCTTCGGGCAGATAAGGGTGAAAAGGTGAGGTAAGAGCTCACCGGATGTTGCAGCAATGCAACATGCCGTACGTCTTATGGGTTGCAAGGCCAAGTATATCGGATGTGTAGGGTTGCTCGCCCGATGCCGAGGGGTAGGCTGCTAAAGAACGATGGTGACATCGGTTCGTAGATAGATGACAAACAGCCGTCGGATGACGGATACAGAACCCGGCTTATAGACCTGCTGTTTATTTTTTGCAAAAAAATGATTGCCGATAAAGATAAAAATAATACGACAGAGAAAAAGGAGGAATACAAATCAGGCAGAATTACAGGATGGAAGAAAAAAATAACCGACCTGATTGAATTCCTTACGTATGGTATTTGGCGCACCGATTACAAATCGTTGTCCAAAAAGACAAGTGCCTTTTATAATATCATCAAGACCATCATTTTAACCGTAAGAAATACGCTGGAACTTGAGTTGGGAGTTAAAGCGGCATCGTTGACTTATCGGACGGTTTTGGCCATTGTTCCCTTTCTGGCCGTATTATTTGCCATTGCCCGCGGTTTTGGATTTGAAAATATTCTTCAAAGCGAAATTCTCGATTATTTGGGAATGACGCCTATTGGCAATGTTCCACAAGGAGAATCGAACCTTACAATGGAGATCATTACACTGATTCATAATTCGTTGGAATACGCCAAAGGAAGTGGTGTTTTTGCCGGCGTAGGTGTGGTTTTATTGTTGTATACCGTTTTTACGCTGTTCAGGGATATCGAGAATAATTTTAATCGAATCTGGCAAATAAAAAAAGGAAGAAGCATGCATCGTCGTGCTGTCGATTATTTCGCCCTAATCCTTTTCTTGCCCATACTTATTATTTTGAATTACGGATTATCTATTGTGCTGAATTCGTTCACAAAATACATCTATATTTTATATCCTGCAACGCAGTACCTTAATATTTTGCCCTATATCATTACTGTGCTTGTTCTTACGCTTTTGTATAAATTGATGCCGAATACAAAAGTCAAATTTGTCAACGCATTTATAGCAGCACTTATTGCCGGTGCGGCATATCAAATTGTTCAGATGCTGTACCTCAACGGGCAGATATGGATTACCAAATACAATGCCATATACGGAACATTTGCGGCCATTCCGTTGTTGCTGTTGTGGCTGCAATTATCGTGGTATATTGTTTTGATCGGTGCAGCATTATCTTTTGCTGCTCAGAATGTGCAAAAATTCTCTTTCGAAAGAGAAACTAAAAACATTAGCCGTCGTTACCGCGATTTTTTCACGCTGATCATTACTTCGGTAATCGTCAAACGATTTGCCGAAGGAAAACCACCTCTCAACAACGACGAAATATCGGAAAGTTGCGAAATTCCGATAGGACTCACCAATGACATTCTGGATGATCTGCAGAATATGCGCATTATTTCTGCCATACCTTTACCCAAAAACGAGCCTTTGATGGCTTACCAACCTGCGTTGGATATTAACCTGATAACGGTGAATTTTTTAATGAAATGCATTGATCAGTTTGGTTCGGAAGATTTCAATGTCGATGCCGATGAAAAATTTGCCAACCATTGGAAGGCGTTCATGGAATCGCGAATGTGTTTTTATTATAACAATAAAGATAAGTTGTTGAAAGATCTCTGAAATTATCCTTATTTTTATATCAGTATCGTTTGGTTTTGCCTTTATTATTAAGGTAACCAAAAAAGTTCATCATCCTTTCCATGAAATATCAAAAATAGAAAAACAATACCTATCTTTGCACCAATAAATTAAAAGAATTATATTTATTGGTATATGTCTCTTTCAGGATTATTGGAAAGCATAGGTGAATATGTATTGCTTATGAAGCAGGTGTTAATGCCGCCTGATAGAGCGAGAGAGTTTTTTAAAGAGTTTTTTAAAGAACTCTATAAGCTTGGTGTTACATCTATAGGGCTTGTCGTTCTTATCTCCTTTTTCATTGGAGCTGTTATAGTAGTGCAACTGGCATTGAACTTGAACTATCCTTTTCTTCCTTCCTATACCGTAGGAGTAGTTTCACGTGAAATTATACTTTTAGAATTCTCCTCTACCATCATGTGCCTTATCCTATCGGGCAAGGTGGGATCGAATATTGCATCCGAAATAGGAACCATGCGTATCACCGAACAGATAGATGCTTTGGAAGTCATGGGTGTTAACTCGGCCAACTATCTTATCCTGCCTAAGATAATAGCTTTTATTGTTTTCATGCCTGTTTTGGTTATTTTCAGTATTTTTGTCGGTCTTATGGGAGGTTATATCATTTGTGCTTTTACGGCAAATCCGCCGGTAGCAACTTATGTTTATGGTTTACGTGCTTTTTTTCGAGAATTTTTTATCTGGTACGCTATTGCCAAATCGATGATTTTTGGATTTATCATTGCATCCGTTTCGGCCTATTTTGGATACAGTGTAAAAGGGGGTGCTTTGGAAGTAGGAAAGGCTAGTACCGATTCGGTAGTGATAAACAGTGTATTGATTTTGATGACCGATTTGGTTTTCACTCAGTTGGTAATGGGGTAAAAAATAATAATAAATGATCGAAGTTAGAAATCTTTCCAAAGAGTTTGAAGATCATCTTGTGCTAAACAATATATCGGCTACTTTTCATAAAGGAATCGTTAACATGATTATCGGCAAAAGTGGATCGGGGAAAACGGTTTTTTTGAAATGTATGGTAGGTCTTATTCGACCCACATCGGGAGAAATTCTTTACGAAGGGCGCAATTTGCTTACCATGAAAACGAAAGAGGTTAAACGATTGAGACGCGAAATGGGTATGCTTTTTCAAGGATCGGCTTTGTTTGATTCGAAAACCGTACTCGAAAATGTCATGTTTCCACTCGACATGTTTTCCCGAATGAGTAAAAAGGAGCGACAAAAAAGAGCCGAATTCTGTCTAGAGAGAGTAAATTTGTTGCATGCAGCACATCTTTATCCTTCCGAAATAAGCGGGGGAATGATGAAGCGGGCAGCCATTGCACGAGCAATTGCTTTAAATCCCAAATATTTGTTTTGCGACGAACCCAACTCCGGCCTCGACCCTCAAACATCGCAACTGATTGACGAACTTCTGGCTAGTATTACCAAAGAGTTTGAGATTACTTCAGTTATCGTTACCCACGATATGAACTCTGTGATGAACATTGGAGAGCATATTGTTTTTCTCAACGAAGGGGTCAAAGAATGGGAAGGGCCGAAAGAACAACTTGAAGATGCGGATAACGAAGCAGTGAAAAAGTTCATTTTTGCCTCCGACATATTCAAAAAAAACAAAGCAGTTGAGGAAATTGGTGCTGAAGAAAAAAAAGAGAGAACCAATAATTGCAGTCAGAAAGTTAGTAAGCAAGAGTAAAAAACAAACTTGATTTTATTGACTAATAAAACCACATTAAAATTATAAATCTTTTAAGCGACTTCATAGTTTTTTTCCCGCTTATATGATGATAAGGATAGATTTTATGGACAATTTACTTGAAATAAAAAACTTACATGTATCCGTTGAAGGAAAAGAAATACTAAAAGGCATTGATCTGAAGGTAAAAAAAGGTGAGATTCATGCCATCATGGGACCTAATGGTTCCGGTAAAAGTACATTGGCGTTGGTTTTGGCGGGTGATCCCCGATTCGAAATTACCAAGGGCAGTATTATTTTTAACGGAAAGAACTTGCTGGAAATGAGGCCGGAAGATCGAGCAAGAGAAGGCGTTTTTTTGAGTTTCCAATACCCGGTAGAAATTCCGGGCGTCAGCATGGTCAATTTTATGCGAGCAGCAGTTAACGAACATCGAAAATACAGGGGGGAAGACCCCATTCCGGCAAGTGATTTTCTGAAACTTATGCGCGATAAGCGCGAGATGCTGGGGATAGATAGTCAGTTAGTGAATCGGTCGGTGAATGAAGGTTTTTCTGGAGGTGAGAAGAAAAAAAACGAAATATTTCAAATGGCGATGCTCAATCCCAAACTTGCTATTTTGGACGAAACCGATTCCGGCCTCGATATCGATGCATTGCGAATAGTGGCCTCGGGGGTAAATAAATTGCACACCGATGAAAATGCAGTGATTGTAATCACTCATTACCAAAGATTACTCGATTATATTAAACCCGATGTGGTTCATGTGTTGTACGACGGTAGAATTATTAAAACCGCCGGTCCCGAATTGGCGTTGGAACTTGAAGAAAAAGGATACGAAAGCTTGATAAACACTGTAAAGGAATAACAATTTGTTGAAAAAATGATTGAACAACAATATATAGACCTGTTTGAAACTTATCGGAAGGAAATTGACGAAAACGCTACACCGGGTCTCAACAAAGAACGCGATGCTGCTTTTGAGGTGTTTAAAAAATTGGGTTTCCCAACTTCAAAATTAGAAGATTATAAACAATCGGACATTTCTCGCGTTTTTAATACCGAGTTGGGACTCAATCTCCGAAACATTCCTATTCCGGTAAATCCTTATGATGCTTTTAAATGCGATGTTCCCAATCTGAATACCCATGTTTTTTTTCTCATTAACGATCGTTATTACAATTACAATAAGCCCCGAAGCAATTCATCGCTTCCTAAAGGGGTGTTTGCAGGCAGTTTGCAGACATTTTCCGAAAAATATCCCCGTGTTTTTGATACCTATTACAATAGAATTGCAGCATCCGATAACGGTGTCACTGCTTATAACACGATGTTTGCCCAAGATGGTTTTGTGGTGTATGTACCCGAAAACACGGTTGTTGAAAAACCATTGCAGCTGATCAACATTCTGCGTGGCGGTGTGGATTTGAACGTAAACCGACGTATACTGCTCATTGCCGAAAAAAATGCACGTGTTAAATTGTTGGTTTGTGATCATACAGTAGACGATGTGCATTTTGTGGTAACACAGGTAATAGAAATTTCTGCCGAAGAGAATGCTCAAATCGACTTTTACGAATTGGAAGAGAATTCAGTAAAAGCGACCCGGATAAGTTCATTGTATTGCAATCAGCAAGAACAATCGAAAGTAACGGCTGCAGGAATTACCCTTCATAATGGCTATACTCGTAATGATTATCGATTCAGATTGTTAGGCGAGTATGCCGAGACGCATGTAGGAGGATTGGTAATAAGCGACAAAAGACAGCACACCGACAATTTTGCTTTTCTCGATCATGCTGTACCGCACTGTACTAGCAACGAATTGTTCAAATATGTTTTGCAAGAAAAATCGACGGGTGTTTTTTGCGGAAGGATTCTGGTAGAAAAAGGAGCCCAGAAATCTGAGGCCTATCAAAGTAACCGGAATCTTTGTGCGTCGGACGATGCGCACATGTATGCCAAGCCTCAGCTGGAGATTTATGCCGACGATGTGAAATGTTCGCACGGTCTGACGACCGGGCAACTCGATGAAGATGCTCTGTTTTATCTTCAAGCACGAGGAATCCCCGAGGAGGAAGCCCGAATGTTGCTTATGGTAGCTTTCACCAAAGATGTGGTGGATATGGTTCGTATTGATATTTTACGTGAACGGTTAGAATACCTGATCAATAAACGATTTAGGGGAGAGCTGCTGCGATGTGGAAACTGTAATGTATGTAAATGATGTTAAATGTAACCGAAATACGAAAAGATTTTCCCATACTTTCACGCACGGTTTACGGTAAACCGCTCGTTTATCTGGATAATGCCGCTACTACACAAAAACCCCGTTGCGTGGTGGAAAAAATAGAAGAAATGTATTACAATCTCAATGCCAATGTCCATCGGGGTGTACATTTTCTGAGTCAAGAAGCCACCAACGCACACGAAGCAGCACGGGTAACCGTACAGAAATTTATTGGAGCAAAATCTTCGAGTGAAATTGTTTTTACCCACGGAACCACGGAATCCATCAATTTGGTAGCTTCTTCTTTCTGCAGAGCATTTTGCAGGGAGGGTGATGAAATTCTCATTACAGCAATGGAACACCATTCTAATATTGTTCCGTGGCAACTACAAGGCGATATCAAGGGGGTAAAACTTCAAGTTGTTCCTATAAACGAGAAAGGTGAATTATGTCTTGATGAATTAGAGAAAAAAATCTCCCCATTTACCAAACTGATCGCTGTAACTCATATTTCTAACGTACTGGGCACAATCAATCCAATTGAAAAAATAACAGCAATTGCTCACAAACACGATATTCCCATTTTGATTGATGCAGCACAATCGGTACCCCATCTTCCAATTGATGTACAAAAAATCAATTGCGATTTCCTGGTTTTCTCATCCCATAAAATTTATGGACCTACAGGAATCGGCGTACTTTACGGCAAAGAAAAGTGGCTTGACGCCCTACCTCCTTATCAGGGTGGTGGTGAAATGATTGCCAGCGTTACTTTTGAAAGAACTACCTACAGCGAAATTCCTTTTAAATTTGAAGCCGGCACTCCCGATTTTGTAGGATCTGCCGCTTTAGCCACGGCATTGGACTATATTTCCGGAATCGGATTGGAAAATATTTTACGCTACGAACACGAATTGCTGGAATATGCTACTCAACGGCTTCAAAGCGTCAAGGGATTACACATCATTGGCAACGCCGCAAACAAAAGCAGTGTAATCTCTTTCCTGGTAGATGGTATTCATCCGTATGATATGGGGATGTTGCTCGACAAAATGGGGATAGCCGTACGCACGGGGCATCATTGTGCAGAGCCTTTAATGAACGAACTGGGTATCCCCGGAACGGTCCGTGCGTCGCTGGCTTTTTATAATACTTATGAAGAAATTGATACACTGGTAAAAGGAATCGAACGAATTATCACGATGTTTTGAAAAAAGCAAATAAAGATATTATATCTCCCACTTTTTTATTCGTTCGATTGCTTCACGGGTTTTTTCGTGGCTATTGAAAGCCGTGAGACGAAAATAACCTTCGCCGCTCGGACCAAAACCTACCCCGGGTGTACCCACAATATGGCACTCCTCGAGCAACTGATCAAAAAACTGCCAGGAATCGTTCGTATTGGGGCATTTCAACCAGATATACGGTGAATTCACACCACCATATACAGTCCAACCCTTCTCGCGAAGTCCTTCACGAATGGTCTTTGCATTTTCCAGATAATAATTTACCAACCCTTTTACTTCCTCTTTTCCTTCGGGAGAATACACGGCTTCTGCTGCTCGTTGAATAATATAGGCCGTTCCGTTGAATTTGGTGGACTGGCGTCTGTGCCATAATTGATTCAGCGCAACATAGGTTCCTGTGGAAGCTTTCGTTTTCAGTTCTTTTGGCACCACCGTGTAGCTGCATCGCAAACCGGTGAAGCCGGCATTTTTGGAATAAGAACGAAATTCGATGGCGCACGATTTTGCTCCTTCAATTTCGAAAATGCTGCGTGGAACATCATCTTCTGTAACATAAGCTTCATAAGCTGCATCAAATAAGATGAGGCTTTTGTTTTCGAGCGCATAATTAACCCATCTTTCCAGCTCCTCCTTTTTCATTACTGTACCCGTGGGATTATTGGGATAACACAGATAAATAACATCTACTCTCTTCTTGGGTATTTCCGGTAAGAAATTGTTTTCGGGATGGCAAGGTAGAAATACAATTTTACTGTTGGTAATTGAACGCTCTTTTATTCTCATTATGTTGGAATCCAAATAAACGGGGTAAACCGGATCGGTAATTCCGACAACATTATTTTCACCCAGGATATCCACGATATTTCCCGTATCGCTTTTTGCCCCATCACTTACAAATATCTCATCTGTTGAAATATCAATTCCGTGGGCACGGTAATCGTTTTCGGCTATTTTTTCGAGTAAAAAATCGTATCCTCGTTCGGGACCGTAACCCCGAAAAGTTTCCTTTACTGCCATTTCATCAACAGCTTTATGTAGAGCTTTGATAACGGCCGGCGGTAAAGGTAATGTTACGTCGCCAATTCCTAAACGAATAATGTTGGCATCCGGATCTTCATCAGAAAATTTTTTGACTTTCTCAGCAACAGTAGTAAAAAGATAATTTTCGTTCAGCTTAAGAAAATTCTCATTTATTGAAAACATATTTTTTATAGAGTTAATAATTGATTGATTCTTCTTAATCGGGAATTTCTCCCTTAAAAACAAAATGAGCATCTCCCATAAGATAAACCTGATTGTTGGTTTTATCCCACTCGATGTCGAGATCGCCTCCTTTTAATTTCACGGTAACGCAGGTATCGCAACGATTATTAAGGACACCTGCTACCACCGAAGCGCACGCCCCTGTGCCGCAAGCAAGTGTTTCTCCGCTACCTCGCTCCCAAACGCGCATTTTGAACGTGTTGCGATCAACTACTTCAATAAATTCTACATTGGTTCGTTGAGGAAACATGGGATGATTTTCTATTTTAGGACCAATTTCATCAAGTTCCAAATTGTCAATATCCGACATGAAAATAACCGCGTGCGGATTCCCCATCGATACACAAGTTATTCGTAATTCCTTTCCATCGATAGTTAAAGGTTGATCGATTACTTCAGGAAGTTCTGATATCACAGGAATGGATTCTGAGGAAACAGTGGCTGTTCCCATATTTACGCGTACGCGTTGAACGGTATCGGTTTGGGGATCAATAAAAAGTTGGAGATATTTTATGCCTGCTTTTGTATCCAAGGCAATTTCCCGTTTGTCCGTTAGTCCTCTTTCATAAAGATATTTTGCTACGCAACGCGAGGCATTGCCGCACATCTCTGCTTCACTACCGTCGGCATTGAACATGCGCATAGAAAAATCGCCTTCGGACGAAGGGCCTATCAACACAATACCGTCGCCACCTACACCAAAATGTCGGTCGCTTAATTTTATGGACAAAGCCGACGGATCATCTATTTTTTCTTCAAACAAATTAAAATAGATATAATCGTTACCTGCCCCCTGCATCTTTTCGAATTTCATACAAAAAATATTTAATTTGAAAAATAAATAGTGCCGCTATCAATAAATTTCTGTCGTTTGAAAAGGAAAAACAACTAAACCCTTTCAAAAAGGATTTAATAGCCGGCAAAAATACGACTTTTTGTCGATTTTAGCAATAAAATAGTTTACATATAATGACAATTGCTCATTTTAGTATTTCAATACAATGCGTTCTCCCAATATTTTTGCCAATTCTTTTTTGATATTTTGCAACTGCTGCAACTCTTGAAGTAACGTTATCATTTGGTTGGAATCGGCTGTTTGCATAGCTTTTTTCACTTTCTCGATTTTTTGAAGAACATACGCATTTTTTAGTTCGGTAGTAGCTCGCGGCACCAATGTCTCGAGCGAGTTTTCCTCGATAAGACAAGAATCTTTATCATTCATACTTTCACCCAACAACTTAGCATGAATCTTACTGAGATGGTATTTGTCGGTCATTACCTCTGAGGCCAGTTCGCTGATTTTTGGATTGGGATGATAGAGAAAATACTTGTCGGGCACAAAATCGGCTTCGCCTGATTTCTCTACGGCTTCTTCAAATACCTGCCGATATAAAGGATGGGTAAATTCAATATGATCTCGTTCAAGATCGTATTCTACAAAATGAATGACCGACGGGCCCTCCTCGACAAGAACATCAACTTCGACTGCTTTTTTCCCTTCTCGCCGTTTTTCTTTCTCAAAACGCCGATAAATCGGGTTCATGCCATAACGGATAATATAACGGATAATCTGTCGTTCATACTTCTCATAAGGATCTTCCGAAAAGATAGAGCGAAACATATCATCGTTCTCAACAGGTAGATCTTCTTTCTTGTCAGAAGAACTTTTTTTCTGTTTTTCAAAGTTTTTCAACCGAATTTTATTGACTTCCCTAACCAGCATCTTTTCGTCTACACCCAGTAAGTTGGCACAATCGTGAATATAAACAGAACGAGTAATGGTATTGGGTATCACTGCAATACTTTGTACCAGATTAGCAATCAATCCGGCACGTTTGATAGGATCATCTGCTGCTTCTTCAAGCATGAGTTGGGTCTTGAAACGAATAAAATCGACCTCATGTTCATCGATATACCGGGTAAAACTTTCCGCATTCTGCTTGTGTGCAAACGAATCCGGATCTTCACCATCAGGCAACAATACCACCTTTACATTCATACCTTCTTCGAGCAACAAATCGATGCCGCGTAATGCAGCATTAATCCCTGCAGTATCCCCATCATATAAAACCGTAATATTTTTGGAAAAACGACGAATCAAACGTATTTGTCCCTGCGTGAGTGCTGTTCCCGACGATGCAACCACGTTTTCGATACCTGCCTGATGCATAGAAATTACATCGGTATAGCCTTCAACTAAATAACAACGATCTTGTTTGACAATGGCATTTTTGGCAAAATAAATCCCATAAAGTTCATTACTTTTGGAGTAAATTTCGCTTTCGGGAGAATTGATGTATTTCCCTGTATTTTCTGCTTTTTTAAGGATACGTCCGCCGAAAGCCACCACTTTTCCCGAAAGAGTGTGAATAGGGAAAATAACCCTGCCGCGAAAACGGTCTGTAAGTGAAGGCGTGTTCTCACCCCCAACAGCGAGCCCCGTCTTTAATAAATACTCACGCTGATGACCCGCTCTCAGTGCTTCGGTGGAAAAAGCATCGCGTTGTTCGAGACTATAACCGAGCTGAAACTTGTTGATGATATCGTCACGAAAACCGCGTTCTCGAAAATAACTCATACCGACGGCTTTCCCTTCGGGATGTTCATGCAAGGTTTTTACAAAAAAATCGCGCGCATATTCATTTAGAATAAACAAGCTTTCGCGAATGCTTTGTTCTTGTTTTTCTTCATCGGTCAATTCCTTTTCTTCGACTTCGATATGATACTTTTTCGCCAGATATTTCAATGCCTCGTAATAGGAGAGTTGCTCGTGTTTCATGATAAAATGTACCGGAGCACCTCCTTCTCCACATGCAAAGCATTTACAAATATTTTTAGCGGGAGAAACGTAAAAAGAAGGGGAATGGTCATCATGAAACGGACACAAACCGACATAATTTGCTCCTCTTTTGCGAAGTGTAATGAAGTCAGATACCACATCTACAATCTGTGCGGCATCTTGAATGCGTTCTATTGTAACTCGGTCAATCATATTTTTCGAATACGAAAATAGTGATTTTAATTGTTAATATTACATTTTTGGAAAAATAATATTACCTTTGTGAGGTTAGAGAAAGTGCTAACAAAAATACAATATTCTCACAAAATTTTTTATAAGATGGATACAATTGATTGGTCGAATTTATCGTTCGGCTACATGAAAACCGATTATAACGTACGTAGTTATTATCGCGAGGGGAAATGGAGTGAGCCTCAACTTGAAACTTCCGAATATGTAAACCTGCATATGGCGGCAACTTGTTTACATTACGGCCAGGAAGTATTCGAAGGATTAAAAGCTTTTAAAGGGAAAGACGGTAAAATACGCGTTTTCCGTGTACGAGACAATGCGTTGCGTATGCAATCGTCTGCACGAGGTATTTTGATGGCTGAACCACCGGTAGAATTATTTGAAGAAATGGTGATAACGGCAATCAAAAAAAACCGGCGATTTGTTCCTCCTTATGAAAGCGGGGCTTCGTTGTACGTTCGTCCATTACTTATTGGTACAAGTGCTCAGGTAGGTGTAAAACCTGCCAAAGAATATTTGTTACTTGTGTTTGTAACCCCTGTTGGTCCCTATTTTAAAGAAGGATTTAAACCTACGCCCATGGTAATTTTGCGCGAATACGATCGCGCGGCTCCTTTGGGAACAGGAAGATATAAAGTAGGAGGAAACTATGCAGCTAGTTTGGCTGCTGACGAAAAAGCACATAAAATGGGTTATTCGGCTGTGTTGTACCTTGATGCCAAAGAAAAGAAGTATATCGATGAATGCGGCCCTGCCAATTTTTTTGGAATTAGAAATAACACCTATATTACACCTGAATCTACTTCTATTTTGCCATCCATCACCAATAAAAGTTTGATGCAACTGGCAAAAGATATGGGTATGAAAGTTGAACAACGCCGCGTTCCGGTAGAAGAGCTTGCTACATTTGAAGAAGCAGGTGCTTGCGGAACAGCCGCCGTAATCAGCCCTATTTCACGTATCGATGATTTGGCTGAAAAGAAAACGTATGTGTTTTGTGAGGACGACAAACCGGGGCCTATCTGCGAAAAATTATACCATAAACTGCGTGCCATTCAATATGGTGACGATCCTGATCCTTACGGATGGGTAACAGTGGTGGATTAAAATAAATCAAGCCGGGTTTCTATATTGATTCCCGGTTTTTTATTTTTCCCATTTACAATAGGGGTATTTCGATAAATAGGCATTGTAATAGCGGATATCGTGCGTTACTTCCTTCCCTAACCATTCCGGTTTTTCAAACGGCTGATCTTCGCTCAGTAACTCAATTTCGGCAATAGTGAGTCCCTTATTGTCGCCATGAAATTCATCCACTTCAAAAATACTTTTCCCCACTTTCACCACATAACGTGTTTTTTCAATCACCGATTTTCCACAAAACTTCAGCATATCTTCAGCATCTTTTAAGGGGATCTCATATTCCCATTCACAGCGTGTAAACTTGCTTTCGTTAACCGTACTCTTAATTGTTAAATAGGCTTTTTCATCGGATATACGAACCCTCACAACCAAGGGCGAATCAGAGGAAAGATATCCTTGCATAATACGATGATAAGCACATGCTTGCGATTTGTAGTCGCCAGTTACTAAAAACTTTCGTTCTATCTCGTACTTCATAAGGTGAATTTTCAGCCAAATGTATGAAAAAATATTCGAATGAGTATTTACTTCGATTAAAAAAGAAAAATGGTTTTTCTTTGGATTTTTCGATTCAAGTCAAAATATTCATTTGAAAATGTCAAATATTGAAGTTCCTATCACGAAAAGATAAAGAAATCATATTTAAAAGAATTTCTATTAATTTACAACATGACAGGTTTTTCTCACTTTTCACTCACGTGAAAAATGTGAGGTAAAAAAATGCGATGATTCAAATGTATAACACAATCGGTTTTAGTTGGTGGGAGATATTCAACATAACTATTTTTTTGTCGGATTAATTGAACATATCATCGATTCCTTTTGTTGTTATTTCATCGTATTCCCGAGAATAATTCTGTGTTCCGGAACACGGATTTTTGTATTGGGGCGGAACCTCAAAAACACCGTTGTCGCTCATATTCAGCGTGGGATCGGCATATATTTTTTGATAGAATAATCCGTGGATGGGCAAAGCCATACTTGCCCCTTGGCCATATGCCATGCGGTCGAAATGAATGGAACGGTCTTCACCTCCCACCCAGCATCCGGCAACGATGGAAGGAGTAAATGACATGAACCAACCATCGGATTGGTTTTGTGTGGTCCCGGTTTTTCCTCCCATTTCACCTTTTAGGTTGTATATCCATCGCAGACGGCTGCCCGTGCCACCGTCAACGACGGCTTTGAGCATGTCAAGCATTTTGTACGAAGTGCTTTCGCTGAATATTTCGTGCATTTGCGGAATAAATGTGGCAATGATGTTACCGTAAGAATCTTCTATATGGGTCACCATCAATGGTTCCACGCGAATCCCTTTGTTTACAAACGAAGTATAGCCGCTCACCATTTCCGATACAGAAGCATCGCAGATGCCCAATGCCAGTGAAACCACCGGGTCTATTGGGCTTTTAAGTCCGAAAGATTTAAGCAATCGTGCAAAGGCATAAGGCGAAAACATTTTCATTAAATATGCTGTTACCCAATTACTCGAATTTTGTAATCCCCATTTGATAGTGACAGGTTCACCAACAGCACGGGCCCCCGGGTTCTGGGGGGTCCATTCGCGGCCATTTTCATCTAACAGAGTTTGAGGAACATGCAGCATTTGGTCACAGGGTGTCATACCTTCTTCCATAGCCAGTGTATAAAGAAAAGGTTTAATGGTGGAACCAATTTGCCTTTTTCCTCTGCTGACCATATCGTATTTGAAGAATTTAAAGTCTGGTCCGCCTACATATGCTTTTACGTGACCAGTGTAAGGGTCCATTGCCATGAATCCGGAACGAAGGAACGATTTATGATATCGAATGGAGTCCCATGGTGTCATAACGGTATCGATTTCTCCTTTTTCCCAAGAGAAAACCTTCATTTCTACTTCATTGTTCTTGAAATACCTTAAAATTTCTTCTTCGCTATAACCGGCTTTTTTCATGCCCCTGTACCGATCGGTCTGACGCATGGCATTTGCCATCAATTCTTCCACTTTGTTGCTGACATTTGCTGAGAAGGGTGCATATTTTTTCCCTGCTTTTTCTTTTTCGAAAAGGGGTTGCAGATGTCCTCCAAGATATTCTTTAATAGATTCTTCGGCATATTTTTGCATGCGTGAATCGATAGTTGAATATATTTTCAGCCCATCGGTATAAATATTGTAATCCGAACCATTGGCTTTTTTGTTTTTATGACACCAGCCATATAGGGGATTGGTTTCCCAAGCAATAGAGTCTTCAATGAATTGTTGTCGTTGCCATGCTGCAGGATAATTTCTTTTATCGGGCTTGTTTGCCATCATGATCATCCCTAAATATTGACGAAAATAGGGAGCAGGGACATCCACGTGGCTCAATCTGTTAAAGTCTATTTCTAATGGTGTTTTTTTTAATGAGTCGGCTTCTTGTTGGGTAATGTGCCCCGCTTTTCGCATCTGTTCAATTACTATATTACGTCGTTGAAGGGTGAGCTCGGGTCGACGTAGGGGATTATAAAGCGACGAATTTTTTAACATGCCTATCAGCGTGGCTGATTCCTGTATATTTAATTCCCCTGGTTTTTTGTTGAAATAAGTACGTGCGGCCGATTCTATACCTATGGCGTTATAGTTGAAATCGTATTTATTCAGATATAAATTAATGATTTCATCCTTGCTGTAATAACGTTCCAATTTGACAGCGATTACCCATTCGATGGGTTTTTGCATCATTCGTTGAAATTT
Organism: uncultured Dysgonomonadaceae bacterium; assembly: GCA_964444915.1. Taxonomy (GTDB): domain Bacteria; phylum Bacteroidota; class Bacteroidia; order Bacteroidales; family Dysgonomonadaceae; genus Anaerorudis. Next base: position 16,643 of record CAYUIY010000011.1, on the reverse strand, counting down.
ATTACTTGCTTTGGGAGAATAAAGCAATTTTGCCAATTGCTGGGTAATGGTGCTTCCTCCCCCGCTGTCTTCTTGGTGGAGGAGGAGGGTTTTTACAATGGCACGTCCTAAACCGATGACATCAATTCCCGAATGTTTGTAAAAACGAATATCTTCCGTAGCTATTAATGCATTGATAAGATGAGGCGAAAGATCGGAATATTTCACAAAGATGCGATTTTCTTTGTTTTGCGAAAAAGTGAAAAGAAGCTGCCCATCGGCTGATATAACTTGCGAAGCATATTTATCAATTGGATTTTCCAATTCTTCAATATCGGGAATATATCCGATAGCTCCTATGGAAATAAGTCCAAAAATAACGATACAGAAAAGGACGAGAAAACCAAAAATTTTCCACATCCACGTTACGATATTATGTTTTGATTCGGATGAATTATTTTGTTTATTTATTTTTCTTTTGCCCATATTTTTCAGAAAAGAGCATGATTAACTCTTGAAATTTCATTGCAAAGATACACCATAATTTTCAATTAACATACAGATGAATAAAAATGAGGTGTCTTTTTTTGTAGACACCTCAAAGAAGTTAAGTATTTGATTGAGTTGAATTTTGGCGTTGTTATACCTCCCATCCTAAAGCGCTTGCACCCAAAACGGCAGCATCATCTTCTTTCAATCCGGAGAAGAGGATCTTTACTTTATTTTTAAATACCTTTAGTAAGTTTTTTTCCATATTTTCCTTGGTAGGCTTGAGGATAAAGTCGCCTGCCTTTGCTAGCCCCCCAAAAAGGATGATGGCTTCGGGGCTCGAGAATGCCACAAAATCGGCAAATGCCTCTCCTAGTATTCTTCCCGTGAAATTAAAAATCTCAATAGCCACCTTGTCACCTGCTACGGCGGCGTCGTATACGTCTTTGGAGGTGATATCTTCGACCGGAATATTTCTTAAGAGGGTGGGCGAATCGGGTTTTAGATCCAATATCTCTCTTGCGGTTCGTGCCACACCTGTTGCCGAAGCGTAAGCCTCGAGACAACCATTTCTTCCACAGCCACATAACCGACCATTATTGCGTCGCATAATTACATGTCCGAGTTCACCTGCAAAGCCGTCATGACCATAAACCAACTGTCCGTTTATAACAATTCCGCTACCAACACCTGTTCCGAGCGTAATTTCGATGAAATCCTTCATGCCTCGGGCAGCCCCGTAGGTCATTTCTCCAATTGCAGCAGCGTTGGCATCATTGGTCAGGGCAACGGGTATGCCGATTCTTTCTTCTAGCATTTGAGCAAAAGGGATAACACCTTTCCACGGAAGATTAGGTGCAAATTCGATACTTCCGCTAAAATAATTGCCGTTAGGTGCTCCAACGCCGATTCCTTTGATGTCGTCTTTCGAAAAATTATCCTTTAACAGGTCGTTGAGAGCTTGTGCGAGTTCATCCAGGTAGTCGCCAACATCGGCATGACGAGTAGTTTTTATAGCTCCGCTTCTTAAAATTTGGCCTCTTTTATCCACAATTCCGAAAATTGTGTTTGTCCCGCCGATGTCAATTCCTATTACATAAGGTTGATCCATGATTTTTGTTTTTTAAAAGTTCGTCAATGATAATTGGTTTTCGCAAATATACAGGTTTTTTTATCAATTTACTTTTTTAAGCTTGAAAATTTTTTATTTTAAATTTATTACCTTTGCGGTTACAGAAACCAATAAAAAAAATGTTTATGAAAAAAGCGTATGTATTTCCCGGCCAAGGTGCTCAATTTGTGGGTATGGGGAAAAATCTGTATGAGACACAGTCGTTAGCTAAAGAGCTGTTTGAGAAAGCCAACGATATTTTGGGTTTTCGAATTACGGATATGATGTTTGATGGGACCGATGAGGATCTTCGTCAGACAAAAGTTACCCAGCCGGCCGTATTCCTTCATTCCGTTATTCTTGCCAAAACAATGGGTGAAGAATTTAAACCCGATATGACCGCGGGACATTCCCTTGGCGAATTTTCTGCTCTGGTTGCAGCGGAAGCGTTGTCGTTTGAAGATGGTTTGAAGCTGGTGTATAAACGTGCGTTAGCTATGCAGAAGGCATGTGAAATGAATCCTTCCACAATGGCTGCCATTATTGGGCTTCCGGATGAAAAAGTGGAAGAAATTTGCGCTTCCATCGACGATGAGGTTGTAGTGCCCGCCAATTACAATTGCCCGGGACAGATTGTAATTTCCGGAACGATAGCGGGTGTGGAAAAAGCATGTAAATTGCTAAAAGAAGCAGGTGCAAAGCGAGCTATTCCATTAAAGGTAGGCGGGGCTTTTCATTCGCCGCTTATGGAACCTGCCCGCCGTGAACTTTCGGAAGCTATTTCCGCTACGCCTTTTTCTGTTCCGGCATGTCCTGTTTATCAGAATGTTTCTACTATTGGAGAGACCAACCCTGAAACAATCAAAAAGAACCTTATTGCACAACTTACCTCGCCGGTGAAATGGACGCAATGTGTGCTGCATATGATTGAAGATGGAGCTGCCGAATTTATCGAACTGGGACCGGGTAACGTGCTGCAAGGCCTTATATTGAAAATTAATTCGAATGTAAAGGTTTCGGGGAAGCAGTAACAAATTTTTCGGCAATTAAGATTTCTTAAAAATATATTCCTTGTTAAAATGAAAAAAGAAAAATAAATTTGCCGCTAACATTAACTTCATTAAGTAAAAAATGAAAAAGCTTGTTTTTGTGTTTTTTTTAATCGCAGGAGGGTTTAGTGTATGTGCACAACCTTCTTTTAAAGCTCCTAATTATAAATCGATTAAAAAAAATATAGAAAATTCCTCTTCCGACTTTTATTATCCCAAACTCATGGATAGATATCAAAACGGTGATTCTACCTTGACACGCGAAGAAAGGAGACATCTGTATTACGGTTATGTTTTTCATCCCGATTATATGCCCTTGGATACTTCGTCTTACAATAAAAGTTTAATGGAAACTCTATCCAAAGAAGAATCGTTTACAACTCTTGATTATAATCAACTAATCGATGATGCCAATGCATTGCTAAGGGAGGACCCGTTTAACATAAGAGCGCTTAATACCAAATTAATAGTATACGCCCACAAGGATAATGTGACTGAATACAAGAAAGCGCTCCAACAACGGAAAGTTGTATTGGATGCCATTGTTAGTTCAGGTGATGGGCTTACAAAGAAAACGGCATATTATGTGATTAAAGTGGCGCATGAATATGATTTTATGAGCTGTATAGGATATGAAAACATTGGAGGAAGTAAAATTATGGGTCATTATCATTATGTCCAGCTTGGAGAAAACAAATACGGTATAGAAGGGCTGTATTTCGATATAACACCTGTTCTTAAGTTTATGAGTAAACACAATCGGTGATTTTTTTAGCGTTCACTCAGAGTGTGATAAAGGCTAAAGCAGAACATTTTGTCATAAAAAATACATTGCATTTACAGAAAATATTACGATAAAATAGTTTATTTTTTTAATTTTTGTAATGCCCAAATTATTTTAAAAAAATTATGGAGGAATTTTTTATGTCACTACAAAAGAGATTTGCCGGCTTTAAAATCTTTATTTTGCTGGGTATGTTATCGTTGAGTGCAATGCAGGTTTGTGCATTGGGTCAGATCATTCTGTATACCCCTTACACAAAAATTTCGGTATCACCTGGAGAAGCCATCGAATACTCAATTGATGTAATCAACAAAAGCGATCACGTATTCAACGGTGATATACGGATAGTTGGGATACCTCGTACATGGACTTACACTTTAACGGGGGGAGGTTATACAGTTAGCAGCGTTGCTGTGTTGCCCGACGATAAAAAGACCCTGTCGCTGAAGGTGGAGGTGCCTTTCCAAGTTAACAAAGGGGCTTATACTTTCCGTGTAATTGCGGGCGATTCGGCATCGTTAGCTCTAACGGTCCATGTGAAAGAGATGGGATCGAGTGAAACGGAATTTACGGCCGATCAGCCAAACATGCAAGGAAATGCCAATGCAACTTTTACTTACAGAGCAACATTGAAAAACAGAACAGCTGAGAAACAATTATATGCGTTGATGTCGAATGCTCCCCGCGGATGGACGGTTACTTTTAAGGCCGATTACAATCCGGTAACATCGGTAGAACTAGAGCCTAATACTACTAAAGAAATCACTATAGAAGTTAAACCTCCAAAAGAAGTGAGAGCAGGTACGTATAAAATTCCCATACGAGCTGTCACAGGTTCTACTTCAGCTTCAATGGAGTTGGAAGCGGTTGTCACCGGTAATTATGAAATGTCGCTCACTACACCAACGGGTTTGCTTAGTACAAAAATTACAGCCGGAGGAAAACAAAAGATTCGGTTGGTGGTTCGCAATACGGGTTCAGCCGACTTGACCGACATTGAAATGAAATCGACCGCTCCGTCTAAATGGCAAGTAACATTTGAACCTGAAAAGATCGATAAGTTGGCGCCTGGTAATGAAACTACTGTATATGCTACTATTGAGGCCGATAAAAAGGCTATTCCTGGTGATTATGTGATTAATATGGAAGCCAGGACTCCGGAAACAACTTCCCAGATTTCATTCCGTGTTATGGTTAAAACGCCTATGATTTGGGGATGGGTTGGTGTTTTGGTGATATTGGCTGCTGTTGGTGGTGTGGTTTTCTTGTTTCGCAAATTCGGGAGGAGATAAATCATGGCCGAAACAATTATCGAATTGATTAACCTAACAAAAAAATATCGGTCGTTTACTGCTGTCGACCATATCAATTTGAGGGTTGAAAAAGGAGAAATATTCGGCTTTCTGGGACCTAACGGTGCAGGTAAATCAACTACCATTCTGATGATGCTTGGTTTGACTGAACCGAGCGAAGGTCAAGCCAGGGTTTGTGGAATTGATCCTGCTCGCCATCCCATCGAAGTGAAAAGAAAGGTGGGTTATTTGCCCGAAGACGTCGGTTTTTATGATGATCGTACCGGCTTGGAGAATTTGGTTTACACGGCAATGCTTAACCGTATATCTAAAGCAAAAGCTACCGAAAAAGCGGAAATACTACTTCAGCGCGTAGGATTGGGAGATGTCAATGGTAAGAAAACCGGCAAATACTCGAAAGGGATGCGTCAGCGATTGGGGCTGGCCGATGTACTGATAAAAAGTCCTCAGGTGATTATTCTTGATGAGCCGACTTCAGGTATCGATCCTCAAGGTGTAAGGGCTTTTCTCGACTTGATTATTGAATTGCGTAATGAACACGGGCTTACCGTCTTATTTTCTTCTCACAATTTGCATCAGGTAGAACAGGTTTGTGATAGAGTTGGTATTTTTGTACAGGGGAAAATTCGGGCAGTGGGTTCTATACGTGATCTTTCACAGCAATTATTCGGTGACGCCAATCACGGATTGGAGGACATTTATGACTCTTTTTTTGAAGATGGAGGGGTACAACATGAATGAAAAGCTACAGAAGGATTCTCTTAAAAGAAAGTGGACCCGCGATCTAGGACGTAAACACTCATCGATAGGTTCCAAGGAGGATAAAGTAATCCATCCTTTTTGGGTTATGGTTGGTAAAGAGATTTCGGATCAGGTACGCAGTTGGCGATTTATCATTATGGCGGCCCTGATTGCACTTACTTGTTTGGGCTCTTTATACACTGCACTGGCGCAATTTAGCAAACATTCGGGGAGTGCGGAAGATGCTTTCTTTTTTCTTAACCTCTTCACCTTGTCTGATGGTACATTGCCACCGTTTACGGTTTTTATCAGCTTCCTTGGCCCTCTGCTGGGAATAAGCCTTGGTTTTGATGCTATTAATTCGGAACAAAACCGCGGTACGCTCAGCCGTTTGTTGAGTCAACCCATTTATCGCGATTATGTCATTAATTCTAAATTTGTTGCTGATCTGATCGTAATTAGTACGTTGTTCGTAGCGTTAGGGCTTCTTGTACTGGGTTCGGGATTGATCGCATTGGGAATTCCACCTACTGCTGATGAGTTGGCGCGACTGATTTCTTTCATTTTGATCAGTATTATTTATGTCGCTTTCTGGTTGAACTTATCCATTTTGTTTTCGGTTGCGTTTCACCAGGCGGCTACATCGGCGCTTTCAGGTATTGCTATTTGGCTTTTCTTCAGTATCTTTTACAATATAATTGTCGATTTACTGGCTAAGGCCATAGCGCCCAAAGGGATGTTGACGGAAGGGCAGATAGTGGAGTTTCAGAATTTTGTTTTGGGGTTGATGCGTTTCAATCCGAGCCAACTGTTCAGCGAAGCTACCATAACACTGCTTATGCCGTCGGTACGAAGTTTGGGTGCTTTGACCATGCAACAGCTTGAGGGTGCACTTCCCACGCCGTTGCCTATTGGGCAGAGCTTGTTGATGGTATGGCCGCAGGTTACCGGATTGATTGCCGGATCTATTTTGCTGTTCGGTTTGGGATATTATTTGTTTATGAGGCGAGAAATTCGTCCAAGATAGTTTTTTGTGAGTAATTGATTAGGATAACAGAATTCTTATGTAATATTTAGATCTAATCTGATATAGGAGTACGCCTTTCATTCTTAAAAATATTGAGGATGAAAGGCGTAATTTTTGAAACGTATTTTCAGGATTTAAAATAGCGGATTATGTTAACGACAAGGGTAAGAATGATACTTACCACAATCATTGAAGTAATAGGAATGTAAATCCGGATATTTTCTTTTTCGATCCGGATGTCGCCGGGTAAATGACCAAACCATTTGAAAGTCGATGGCGTCAAGTACAAAAGAACGCCAATAACAACCAGAATAATACCTATAATAATAAGCCATCGTGCCGTTTTCATTTTCTTTCTATTTTAAATAAATGCTTTACTGTTGTTTCGATTGTTCAGAAATGTTACATTTATTGATGATTACTTTTCAATCACACAAATGTAATCATTAAATCAGTAATTGATCAGAAAGCATGTTAATCCGTTTTTATTGTCTATCTGAGTTTAAGATTTGTAAGAACTTATCTATTAATCGATACCGATTTTTTGTTTCACATAGTTTATTTGTTGAATAAAAAATTGTTTATCTTTGCAAGTATAATAATATGGGAACTGCAAGGAATTTATTGATAATTAATCTCATAGCAGGATTTACCTGTTTTCTTTTCAGGGAATTATTTTTTTATATTCACACGTATTTAAATATTTTTTATGAATGGGATGTATCCCTTTTATTCTGTAATATAATATATCCCAATAGCGAATAAAATGATGAAGTTATCCGACTTGACCGATAAGGAGATATGGCTTTTTTTTAAAGAAGGCGATGATCGGGCTGTTTCCTATATTTATAGTGAGTATTTCCCTGTCTTATACCGCTATGGATTGAAATTCAGTGTCGATACTTCTTTGGTAGAAGATACCATTCAGGATTTGTTTGCTGATTTGATTAAAAACCGTGAAACTTTGGGCGATACAGATAATATTCTTTTTTATCTGTTAAAATCTTTTCGACGGAAATTGGTGCGAAAAATAAAAAAGGAAAACAGGTACGACTTAACCGGTGAGATGACCGATGATTATCCGTTTGAAGTCGTATGGTCTGTTGAGCACGAGCTGATTATTGAAGAAGAATCCGATCATCGTTCCTCTTTACTGTTAAAAGCACTTGAAGAACTTACGCCACGTCAAAAAGAAGCAGTTTATCTTCGTTTCACAAAAGAACTCGATTATACGGTTATTTCTGAAATTATGAGTATCAGTGTGGAGGCCTGTCGCAACCTTATTTCAAAAGCCATTTCCAATATGAGAAAGTGGATTAACAAAAAAAATTAAAGAAAAATCATTTTTTTTGATGATGTTTCCCTATATGTTGCCTTTATATAGTAGAAGCAAGAAATAATGAATGACGAAAAATACATAGCATATACTACTGAGGAGTTTGTTCTTGACGACGATTTTATGCGTTGGGTATTGCATCCTGATGAGGAAAGTGATCGTTTTTGGAATGAATTTCTGCTTCGTTATCCCGAAAAGAAAGAGGAAGTGGAAGAGGCTGTATATATTATTCGCTCTATTCGTGTTGTTGAGCCGTTGGTCCCTTCCCGAAAATTGAAATATGATTATCGTAAAAAACAAGTTGTTTTAAAACCTGTGCATAAAATTGGTCGGCGACTGACAAGAATTGCTGCTGTTTTTGTTTTATTGATTATGTTGGGTGGGATGTGGTATTATTACCAATATTATTACACAGAACGATTTCCTATAGAGCTAGCCGAGGGTGAATTGTTTGAAAAAGGCAGAGTTATTCTTCCTGATGGGACTATCAGTGAATTTGAAACCAAAGAAACCAAGATTCAACAAACAGCTGCCGGGAAATTGACCATCAATAACGATACCATCTTGTTAAAAGATAAGAATGCAAAATTCAATAAAACGAGTATGGCTCAAATTATTATTCCTTATGGGAAACGTTCGGAAATTACTCTTTCCGACGGTACAAAAATTTGGCTTAATGCGGGTAGCACCTTATCGTATCCCGTGCGTTTCACGGATAATGTGAGGGAAGTATATCTTTCAGGTGAAGCTTTTTTGAAGTAACAACCGATTGTTCCAAACCTTTTTATGTAGTTACCGGCGATTTGAGAATCAAGGTTACGGGTACGCGTTTCAATGTAACTTCCTATAGCAATGATGTTGTCACACAGGCTGTACTTGTTGAAGGGAAAATCGAGGCTGCCAAAAATCGTTTATTCGGTCGTTCTGTGGAACTATCTCCTGGCGAACGCATTGTTTATGATAGAAAGGAAAATAAAATACAAAAAGATAAAGTAGATGTCGAGCTCTATACATCATGGATAGATGGTTATCTTATTCTCGAAAATGAACCTGTTGAACAAATCATCAAGAAACTGGAGCGGTACTACAACAAAAAAATCGTGATAGAAGGACTTTCCGGTCAACCTTGTTTTACCGGGAAGCTCAATTTAGCTGACAATTTGGAAAAGGTGTTGAACAATATTGCTTTTTCGGCTTCCTTTTCGGTGGAAATTACAAATGACATATATATTATTAATCAATAAACAAGTTCATTGGAATACTTATGAAATAAAAATGGAATTCTTCTTAAGAACAAAAAACCGGGACTAGCTGCTTAACGAATCCCGGTTTAGTAATGTACTTTTAATTATTTAATAAACAACTAAAAGACGAACAAATTTATGAAAGAAAAACAACATGAACAACAAGTTGAGAATATTTTGGAATATTTTCAACGAACATTGCGAATTATGCGATTAAGCTTGTTTTTTATAGTGGTGAGTACAGCTTTAGCTTTTAGTGCTACCACTTATTCGCAAAGCACGAAACTTTCAGTCAATCTGAAGGATGCTACGGTAAAAGAAGTCATTGAATCCATTGAAGAACAAAGCGAATTTTTGTTCCTGTATCAGGAAGGACAGGTTGATCTCAACCGCCGAGTAACCATTCAGGCCGAAGGGAAGCAATTGCAGGAGATATTGGATGAGGTATTCAAAGGTACCGATAATATCTACATTGTAAGCGATCGTCAAGTTGTAATTGGAAAAGCACCCCGAAAAGCTTTAGAAGCACAACTTACAGCTTTGCAAAAAGACATGAAAATGAGCATTAGTCAGCAACAAAAGGAAATTACAGGTAAAGTGACCGATATATCAGGCGAACCTCTTCCTGGTGCTACGGTAATGGTGAAAGGTACTACTATTGGAACGGTAACCGATGCCGAGGGTGTGTTTTCTCTGCGGATTCCCGCTGATGCGCAAACTTTACAAGTTTCCTTTGTGGGTATGAAAACTAAAGAAATACCCATTAATGGACGTACTTCATTCAATGTGGCGATGGAAGAAGAGGCAATTGGTTTACAGGAAGTAGTGGCTGTGGGATTTGGATTCCAGAAAAAAGTTAATTTAACAGGTGCAGTTTCAACTGTAGATTCCAAAGCTTTAGAAGCTAGACCTGTAAAGAATGTAGGAGAAGCTTTACAAGGGATAATTCCTGGACTAAACTTATCTCCCTCAGGTTTAGGCGGCGAATTAAATCAATCTTATAGTATTAATATCAGAGGAGTAGGAACGATTGGCTCTGGTTCTTCGGGGAATCCTTTGGTGTTGATTGATGGTGTGGAAGGTAATTTAAATACGTTAAATCCACAAGATATTGAAAATATTACAGTACTTAAAGATGCTGCAGCCTCATCAATTTATGGTTCTTGAGCTTCTTTTGGTGTTATTTTGATAACAACGAAAAGTGGGAAAGAAGGAAAGACTAGAATTAATTATAATAATGATTTTAGATGGACTTCTCCTATCAAGTTACCTCACATGATGGATTCATATACGTATGCTCTTTATTTTAATGAAGCGGCAGCTAATGCAGGGCAAGGAGCAAAATTTTCAGATGAGGTATTGGATAGAATTATAAAATATCAACGGGGAGAGATTGATTATGGAACTATTCCTGAACCTACGGGTGATAGATGGCAATATTATACAGGTTCCAATGCTAATACCGATTGGTTTAAAGAGCATTATAAAAGTGCAGCTTTCGCTCAACAACATAATTTGAGTGCGAGTGGTGGCAGTGAAAAAAATCAATTTTATGTTTCAGTTGGCTATTTAGATCAAGGTGGTTTAGGTCGTCATACCCATGATGACTTGCAAAGATATACTTTTACCGGAAAGACAACTGCTGCTTTGACGGAGCATATAAAACTTAACACGAATACCAAGTTTATTCGACAAGATTTCGAAAAGGCCACTCATATGTCGGATCTTTTTTATCATAATATTGCACGTCGTTGGCCGACTGTTCCTGTAAAAGACCCTAATGGGTATTATACAGAACCTAGCGAAATTAATCAATTAGAAGAAGGAGGAAGAACTAATGATCAAGACGATTGGCTTTATTTGCAAGGGCAGCTCGTAATTACTCCTTTAAAAAATTGGAATATTTATGCTGAAGGCAATTATAGGATTCGTAATTATCATTACCATAGTGATGTATTGCCGGCCTATGCTCACGATGTTCAAGGAAATCCTTTCCCAATTGCAGTAGGGTGGAGTTCGCCGGGTTATACATCTGTTTATGAATATAATCGTAAAGATAATTTCTTTAATTCCAATATTTACAGCGATTATGAATTTTCAATTTCAGATAACCATAATTTTAAAATTATGGCTGGATTTAATTCAGAATTGCAGAAGTACAGAACCATTGGTGCTTCGAGATCTAATCTCATAACCCCAAGTTTACCAACTATTGATACGGCAACGGATGATAGTAAAGCTACCGAAGGACAGTATCAACATTGGGCAACAGCGGGTTTTTTTGGACGTTTGAATTACAACTATAAAGAGCGTTATTTACTTGAAGTTAATGGGCGTTATGATGGTAGTTCTCGTTTTATAGGGAGTAAAAGATGGAACTTTTTTCCTTCTGTTTCTGCAGGATGGAATATTGCGAAAGAAGACTTTTGGACGTTTGATGATTTAATTCAAATGTTTAAAGTTAGGGTGTCGTATGGCGATTTAGGCAACCAAAATACTCATAATTGGTATCCTTTTTATCCAATCATGCCGGTGAATGTTAATAGTGGAAGTTGGTTGATTAATGGCGAAAGACCTACTGTTGCAAGTGCGCCGGGTCTTGTTAGTTCTTTGCTAACATGGGAGCATGTTAAGACATGGGATATTGGAATTGATGTTGCTTTTTTGCAAAATCGTTTAAATATTAATTTTGATTATTATAACCGAATTACTTATGACATGGTGGGGCCAGCTCCAAAATTGCCAGCTACACTTGGTACCTCAGTTCCTCGTATTAATAATGCAGATATGAAATCATGGGGATTTGAATTAGAGGCACTTTGGAGAGACAGAATAGGAGATCTATCGTATTCAGTACGAGCTGTATTATCAGATGATCAACAAAAAGTAACGAAATACCCCAATCCTACAAATGATCTTGGTCAATGGTATAAAGGAAGAAAAGTTGGGGAAATTTGGGGCTATACTACGATAGGATTAGCTCGTTCTCAAGAAGAAATGGATGCCCATCTTTCAAATGTAAATCAAAGTACAATGGGAAGTAAGTGGCAAGCGGGGGATATCATGTATGCCGATCTTGATGGTAATGGCGAAGTGAATTCGGGTTCATATACCACGGATAATCCGGGTGATCTTTCTATCATTGGTAATTCTAGCCCCAGATATCGTTTTAGTATCGATTTGTCCTGCGAATATAAAGATTTTGATGTTAGGCTGTTTTTTCAAGGCGTAGGGAAAAGAGATTGGATGCCTAATGGCTCTTATTTTTGGGGCGCTACAGGCAATATGTGGCAGGCTGCAGGATTTAGAGAACATATGGATTTCTTTCGCGATGAAAATTCTGTTATGGTGAAAGCAGGCATTGCTGATGTAAATAAAGATGCGTATTTCCCTCGTCCTTATTTTGATAATGGTAAAAATACATATACGCAAACACGTTATCTTCAAAATGCATCTTATTTGCGTTTAAAGAATGTTCAGATAGGCTATACCCTTCCTTTGGATCTTATCACAAGAATAGGTATTTCTAAAGCAAGATTTTTTGTTTCAGGAGAAAATCTTTTGACCTTTACTAAGATGTTTGATGCGTTTGATCCCGAGAGTGTCGGACTTAGTGGATGGAATGATGGAAAAACATATCCTTTGTCTAAGGTTATTTCTTGTGGTTTAAATATAAATTTTTAAAAAAATACAACAATGAAGGATAATTATATAAATACAATAAGTCGGATTTATTTATTACTAATACTGATAGGAGTATCTTTTATCAGCTGTGATGATTATTTAGATAGAAAACCTTTATCAGATGTAACTCCTAGTGATTATTTATGGACAGAAGCGGATCTTGCAGCTTATGCTGTAGGACAGTATAGTTTTCCTAGCCACAGTGGTTGGGGTCCTGGTGTTTTTAGTTATGATAATCATACTGACAATCAGGCTTCATCGTCTTATTCAAATCGTTGGGTGCCAGGCGAATGGCGTGTACCACAATCAGGAGGTGAGTGGAATTTTAATCAGATTCGTAATTGCAATTATTTTCTTGAAACTGTTATTCCTAGATGGAAAGAAGGAAAAATAAGTGGGTCGAAGGCAAATATAGATCATTATGTTGGTGAAATGTACTTCCTTCGTGCTTACGAATATTTCAACAAAGTTCAGACATTAGGTGATTTTCCAATAATTAAAACAACATTGCCTGATGAAATGAAAATATTGGCGGAAGCGTCAAAACGTCGTCCTAGAAATGAAGTTGCACGATTCATTATTTCCGATCTCGATTCAGCTATTATGTTTCTTCAAGTGAATCCTCCAGCAGGGAAAAATCGTATATCTAAATATTCTGCACAACTTTTTAAATCAAGAGTGGCTCTCCACGAAGCTACATGGCTTAAATATCACAAAGGAACGCCTTTCGTTCCTGGAGGAAACGGTTGGCCGGGAGAAGGATACGTTGATGATTTCAGCATCAATATAGATCAAGAAATAGATTTTTTTCTTGATCAAGCTATGCAAGCGGCTTCTGCTGTAGCCGATGCAGTGCCTCTTACTACTAATACAAAAGATGATGGATATAATTCATTTTCGAATCCTTATTTTAAAATGTTTGGTGATGAAGATCTAAATGGATATCAAGAAGTTTTGTTATGGCGTGCATACGATCCATCAAAGGGGATTAATCATACTGTAAATCATTATATTAATCGAAATGGTGGTAATACGGGATATACACGAGCATTTGTTGATAACTTTTTGATGAACAATGGACTTCCAATTTATGCAACCGGATCAGGATATCATGGTGATGATTCAATAGGTTTAACAAAAATAAATAGAGATAATCGTCTTCAAATTTTTATGAAAGCTCCTGGCGATTTGAGATATATAGATGTAACTAATGCAGATGGTACACCTATTCTTGAAGGTTATCCAGCTATTACAGATATTCAAGAAACTCGATACGTTACAGGATATCCGGTGAAAAAAGGAATGTCTTACTTCTTTGATCAATCAGAAGGTGGTCAGGGTTCTACGGGATGTATTATATTTCGTGCAGCAGAAGCATATTTGAATTATATAGAAGCTTCTTATCTTAAAAACGGTTATATTGACAGTAAAGCAGATCAATATTGGAGAGCCATTCGATTGCGTGCGGGTGTTAATCCTGATTATACTGTAACGATTACAGCCACTGACATAAGTAAGGAAGCTGAAAATGATTTTGCCGCTTATTCGGCTGGGACATTGCTTTCTGATAAAACTCTTTACAATATTCGCAGGGAAAGAAGATGTGAATTTATGGCTGAAGGAATGCGATTTTTTGATTTAAAACGATGGCGGGCTTTGGATCAACTTGTGGAGCATCCTTATATAATTGAAGGATTTAAGATTTGGGGACCAATGCAATATTGGTATGTAGATAAGGATGGTAATTCTATTTTAATAGAACCGGATACTCCGGGTAAAACACCTAATGTTTCTAAGAGAACAGAAAGTGATTATTTGAGGCCATATAGAATTAATCTTGATCCTTCCAATCGTGTTAAAGATGGTTATTCGTGGATTTCTGCTCATTATTTAAGTCCAATTGCTATTGAACACTTTAATATAACAGCTACAGATCCTACGAATCCAAAGACATCGGTAATTTATCAGAATCCGGGTTGGCCACTACAGGCTAATGCGGGCGCGATAGAATAGAATAGTTTAATTTTTTGTAACTTATTAAACCGTGGATTGGACTAATCCACGGTTTAATAAGTTTTTTCGTTAAAAGTAAATTTGGTATGAAGTTTTGTTTCTTTTTTTTGCTTTCATTTTTGCTCCAATTTATTTCATGTTCACGCAATGAAACAGAAAAAACATCTCGACATCAAATTAAATGGGAATTAATATGGAGTGATGAATTTGATGAGGGTGGGAAACCTAATCCGGCAAAGTGGAATTTTGCCGGGCGGAGCTCTCCCAATTGGGCTTGTTATTGTATTGATGATATATCCACTTCTTATATAAAAGATGGGATTTTACATCTGGTAGGAAAAATTTGTGATTTAGATAGCGATTCTGTAAAGTACAATACAGGTTGTATAAACACAAGAGGGAAATTTTTTTTTAGGTACGGTAAAATTGAAGTTAATGCTAAACTTTCAAAAGGACAGGGATCATGGCCGGCGATTTGGATGATGCCAGAAAATAGTATATATGGGAGTTGGCCATATAGTGGTGAAATTGATATCATGGAACATTTGAATTTTGATGATTTTATTTATCAGACAGTTCACAGTGAATATATTGACGTTTATCAGGAGAAAAATAACCCTCCGTATTCAAATACAGTGAAATGTAATGTAGACGAATTTAATACTTTTGGCCTTGAATGGTATCCAGACAGTCTAGTTTTTCTTTTAAACGATGTAAGGACTTTTTCTTATTCACGTTTACCGAACGCTTCCTCGTCTCAATGGCCTTTTGATCAACCATTTTATATAATATTAAACCAAGCTCTCGATGGTGCTTGGGCGGGTCCGGTTGATGATAATCATTTGCCTGTATCCATGCAGGTTGATTGGGTGAGGGTTTATCAGAATAACTCATTTTAATTGTAATGAGAAATATTATTAATAAACATTGCAACATTTTAAGAGCATCTTTCATTTCGGGTGCATTAATAACTACCTGTATTCTAAATTCGGAAGCACAGCAATCACCTAATATTGTTCTTTTTCTGGTTGATGATATGGGGTGGCAGGATACATCCGTCCCTTTTTGGGATTGTATGACCGATCTGAACAAAAGATACCATACTCCGAATATGGAAAAATTGGCAGAAGAGGGGATCAAATTCACACAAGCTTATGCTTGTACTGTATCTTCCCCCTCCCGGGTAAGTTTGATGACAGGCATGAATGCTGCTCGTCACAGGGTAACCAATTGGACTTTAGAGCGAAATGCTTCCAATGATGCCCCTGATTCTGTTTTAGAGTTTCCCCAGTGGAACGTTAACGGGCTTCAGCCTGTTGATTCTATTGAACATTCCGTTTATGTCACACCTTTGCCACAAATCCTTCATGATAACGGCTACTATACAATTCATACAGGTAAAGCTCATTTTGGTGCAATTGGAACACCTTCGGCAAATCCTGAAAACATAGGTTTTGATGTAAATATTGCGGGACATGCTGCAGGTGGACCAGGGAGTTATTTGGGGGAAAGAAATTACAGTGCTCGTTGGCGGGGAGGAGGAACGGTGTGGGATGTTCCCGGGCTGGAAAAGTATCATGGAACCGATACTTATCTCACCGAAGCACTTACTCGTGAGGCAATCCTTGCATTGAAGAAACCTCTGGAGAAAGGTTTTCCTTTTTTTCTTTATATGGCTCATTATGCAGTACACGCCCCGATAGAGGCGGACAAGCGGTTCATACAAAAATATCTTGATGAAGGTATGAACGAAATTGAAGCCTCGTATGCTTCCATGATTGAAGGTATGGATAAAAGTCTGGGAGATTTGATGAATTTTCTTGATGAAAATAATCTTTCAGAAAATACAATTATTATATTTATGTCCGACAAT
>CAYUIY010000010.1:0-36335 GCA_964444915.1 uncultured Dysgonomonadaceae bacterium | reverse complement strand
ACGAAACGTCGGATTACACGATTATCGATAATGTGAAAGGAGCGGGGCATTTTGTTGGGGTTTATCTGGCATGGCAAGTGAATAACAATGGTTGGTGGGGCGAAGGAGAAATCAAATTCTTCCTTGATGGCGACACAAAATTTCCGACGATTTGTGGCACGGGGACAGAAGATTATTTTTGTGGCTCGTACAATTTCGACCGGAATGGAAAATATGTCACCTTTACCACCCCTTACAGCGGACTCGTGCAGGTAATACCCGCTGACCTGACGTATAAAGCAGGACAGCGTTTTGGGCTTTATCGGTGGCATATAATGGATCCCGTTCGTTTTAAAAAGGATTTGCGCATCACGATTCAGGACTTGGGCTGGCGCCATGGAGGGAGGTATTTGCCCCAGAAATCCGATATATCTTCAACTTGTTTTTGGTATCAAAAAGAGCCTCATGCCAAATTTCCGCAGCTTCCCGCCTGGCAATATCTTGAAGTAAATTAGGTTCAACGTATGACAATGAAGAAACCGGTTAATTCTCAATTGCTGATTTGTTGTTGCTTTTTGTGGTCCGTTTGAGTTATACGCTTAAGGCTGATAAAGGAATGCCGGGAAAGCAACGGGTCGATATAAAAATGCTTCCTTAAAAAGATCCATGGATTTTGTAAAATTCCGGGGAAATGGGGATACTCGGGAGGCACAAAGGGATGCAGGAGTCATAAGTGTCCGCATGAAGTGTATGAACTGTAAGACTGTAGGGAACCGTAGGAACTGTAGGAAAATAGGACTGTTGGGACCGTGGAAACCGTAGCAGGTGCAGAGTGTAGGAAGTGTAGGAAAGTGTAGGATTTGAGGATGTATAGGGGATGAAATGCGATTCTTTTTCCGTTTTTGATAATAACGAATGCACAGAAGAAACGCCAATTTTTTGAACTTTCCGAAAAATTTGATGAGTGCATTTTTGATTGGAGTGCGTAATGCTTATTTGCATTTGTATCGAAATTGCGGCAGTATTGCTAAAAAATACAAAAACAATACCGTGAATTGCTTGCAAAGTTGGACTCAATTGTTTATTTTTGAGGTTGAAACAAAAAAACTGTTGAATTAACGAAGTGGACAATATAGAGGGCAACGGATTATGCGATAACACAATTGCCAACATCTTGAAAATTTATTAAAAATCAAACTTAACAACAATCAATAAACATGGATAAGGTTCGTATTTCGCAATTAAAATCGGTTTTCGATGAAATAGGTCACTTTATTACAAGTGATGATGGTAAGGAACAAGTGGAAGTTTGGTTTGCACGGGAATTGATGGTTGCATTGGGATATGCCCGTTGGGAGAATTTTCGGGTAGCAATTGGTAGAGCTGTTGAGTCATGTAAAACACAGAATATCAATGTGGATGATCATTTTCGTGAGGTCACGAAAATGATCGAAATTGGGAAAGGTGGTCAACGCGAAATTACCGATTATATGCTCACACGATATGCTTGTTACCTGATAGCACAAAACGGTGATCCCAAAAAAGAGGAGATTGCCTTTGCTCAAAGCTATTTTGCCGTTCAAACCCGAAAAGCCGAATTGATTGAAGAACGGCTCAATTTGATTTCCCGCCTTGCAACCCGCGATAAACTGCGAGCTGCCGAAAAGCAGCTTTCGCGAAATATCTATGAACGCGGTGTTGATGATAAAGGTTTCGGACGTATCCGCTCTAAAGGTGATACTGCGTTATTTGGTGGGCATACTACAGAAGATATGAAAAACAGACTTGGCATAAAGTCGAATCGACCGTTGGCTGATTTTCTTCCTACTTTGACTATTGCTGCCAAAAACCTGGCTACCGAAATGACCAACTACAACGTAGAAACTAAAAACCTGCATGGCGAACAGCCTATTACTCAAGAACACATCGAAAATAATACCGGTGTGCGGGAAATGTTGGGGAAGCGAGGCATAAGGCCTGAGAATCTTCCGCCTGCCGAGGATATCAAAAAACTTGAACGTCGTGTGGCTGCTGAAGAAAAACAAATTGAAAAGGCAAGTCCCAAATTACCCAAAAGCGACAACAAACAATAAATCCGGGCAACTTTTAAAGATAAACAGTAATGAGTGAGAGGAAGGAATATAAATTGGGAGAAATTGCCGTATTAAATTATGCAGATGCTCGCGACAGAAACGGTGTTGAAACAAGCCGAAATAATCGCCAATGAATTGACGATGAACGGGTAGGGGTTGATCCCAAAGGGTTTCGGTCGGAATATGATTTTCCGCGCGTATGATTGGCTTTTTATTCTCTTTTTTGGATGAGGAGTGTACTTACGCAGTGCAGGTTGCCGAAGACGATATCGAAGCCGGTGGTGATTGTTTCGGGGTTGAATGCTTTTTCGAATGGGGTAAGTGCAGGGGACAGGACGTTGAAATCGATGGGAGGGAGTTCATGCTTAAGGTGATTGTTTTGAATCTCTTCGCTTGCTTTTTCGAATTGTGTTTTATTCTCGATCAGGATGGTGTGGTATTTCCGTTGCCAGAGTTTTCTCGGAGATTTGGCACCGGAGGTTGTTTCTTCGGCGGCGAGTGGTTTTGCCGTTGCCTCTTCCTGTTCCTGTTCCTGTTCCTGTTCCTGTTCCTGTTCACGATGGAAGGTATAGGAGGAGTATCCCTTTAGGTCGTCGATTATTCGGCAAACCTCTTCTTCTTCTTCGGCAGCCAACAACAGGTGAACATGATCTTGCAATACATTCAATGCCAATACCCTATATTTCTTCATCCGGATTCTTTCGGCCAGGATATCGGCTAAGAGATTCCTTTCCTCGAGGGTAAGCAAAACCGCTCCCGGGTCTTTTGACGGGAAAGGTGCTTCATCATAGTGGTACCGGCTGTTGTACGTTCCCCATGTTATGTGAAACAATTTACGGTTTTTTTGGAGGGTGATGCTTTTGTTTTCTATTCCGAACAATCGTTCGGGGTCGAACCCATCGTCCCACCGGTTGATGTGGCAATGTTCCTCTTCTCGATGTTTGGACGATTCGATTGGTGCATTTGCGGGCAACGGATTGGTTTCGAGATGAAACAAGGAGTCGATATCTTCACGTGCATTCATATCCGGTGCTGCTTCTTGTTCTTCAAGCAGGCAATTTAAAAGGTTGTGCTTGGCTGTGTTTAAAGACGAGGGGTCGCCGCATATGCCGTAGAGGCAGTTTTGGATCAAGTACCGTTTTCGCGCGTAATCGGGTGCGTTTTGATTGAAAACGGTTTCTATGGTTTCGTGGAGTTCGCTTTTTGATGTGGGGTCGGCGATGCGATCGAGCGCCCGGATTTGCTGCTGTTTCCACTTTTCGTTGAGGGGATCGAGTTTCGAAAGCAGGAAGGTCAGTTTGTTTAACACTTCGACGAGAAGCGTACCGTCACCCACCGTGAGATCGAGGATTTTTAGCCGGTTGATTTGTTCTACCAGGAAATGGGTTTCTTTTTCGTTAAAAGGATTTTCGTTGTCGGCTTGCGAGAACAAGGAAGTGAGTTTTTCGTCGAGGTTCGCTGTTCGGAATGTATTTTCGATATGGGTTTTGAGACAGTATTTTAGTGATTCCGTTACCGTGTCGTTTATGGTTTCGGACAGGGTTTTGTCTCCTCGAAAATGTTTGTGGGTGTTTTCGGGGCAGAAGTCGGAGTTTTCATTTTTCTCTTTCATGTTTTTTCTTTCGATCTTTTCGTTGGGTTTATCCGGTGAAGCCTCAATTCATAAACCTTTGCACTTGCAACCCGCCACCTTCTTGTGCGTTGTAAAAAATAGTGAAGCCTCAATTTGTAAGCTTTTGCCTCTTACAAAGATGGGAAAAAATTTCCTTTGGGTATATCGAAAACGGTCGATTTTTCGGACATTCAAAATTTATGGTGTAACTTTGTTGTCGGAAAGACAGAATATAATTTGTGACGTTATGATTCAAAATAAAAATTATGCTACGGATTTACCGTATAAAATTGCCGATATATCGTTGGCCGATTTCGGACGAAAGGAAATCGAAATAGCCGAAAAGGAGATGCCGGGATTGATGGCCCTGCGCAGAAAATATGCCGCAGAGCAACCCCTGAAGGGCGCCCGCATTACCGGTTCGCTGCATATGACCATACAGACGGCAGTGTTGATTGAAACGTTGGTGGCATTGGGTGCCGATGTGCGTTGGGCGAGCTGCAATATTTTTTCTACACAGGATCATGCCGCTGCAGCGATTGCTGCCACAGCTGTGCCGGTTTTTGCGTGGAAAGGCGAGACGATTGAGGAGTATTGGTGGTGTACCGATATGGCGTTGCGGTTTCCCGACGGCAAGGGGCCGAATCTGATTGTGGACGACGGGGGCGATGCTTCGTTGCTGGTGCACAAAGGATATTATGCCGAAGAAAATCCGGAGATGCTCAACCGAGAGGGAGCGAATCGTGAAGAACAAGCCATCCTGGATACGTTGAAGCGGATCCTGAACGAGGATAATCGCCGCTGGCACAAGACGGTGGAGGGCTTGAAGGGGATTTCGGAAGAAACGACGACGGGCGTTCACCGGCTGTATCAAATGATGGAAAGAGGCGAACTGTTGGTGCCGGCCATTAACGTGAACGATTCGGTTACCAAATCGAAGTTCGATAACCTGTACGGATGTCGCGAGTCGTTGGCCGACGGCATCAAGCGTGCAACGGATGTGATGATTGCCGGCAAGGTGGTGGTGGTGCTTGGTTACGGCGATGTGGGCAAGGGGTGTGCACAGTCGATGCGCTCGTATGGTGCGCGCGTGTTGGTTACGGAGATCGATCCGATTTGTGCTTTGCAGGCTGCTATGGAGGGGTTCGAGGTGACCACGATGGAGGAGGCCGTGAAGGAAGGAAACATTTTTGTGACGGCAACCGGCAATTGCGACGTGATTACCCTTGAGCATATGCAGCAGATGAAGGATCAGGCCATCGTGTGCAATATCGGGCATTTCGACAACGAGATTCAGGTGGACAGGCTGGTGAACTTCCCGGGGATACGCCATACCAATATCAAACCGCAGGTGGATAAATATACTTTCCCTTCGGGAAATGCCATTTTTCTATTGGCCGAGGGGCGATTGGTCAATCTGGGTTGTGCCACGGGGCATCCGTCGTTTGTGATGAGCAATTCGTTTACGAATCAGACACTGGCGCAAATGGAGTTGTGGAAAAACGACTATGAGGTGGGGGTATATCGATTGCCGAAGCATCTCGACGAGGAAGTGGCCCGCCTGCATTTGGATCACCTTGGAGTGAAACTTACCCGCCTGACACCCAAGCAGGCTGAATACCTGGGTGTACCGGTGGAAGGACCCTACAAGCCGGAACACTATCGGTACTAAGATGGTTTTTCCGCTGTTTGTATCAACGTGCATTTTTTTTAAAGTCTGGGCGCAATCGTTAGTAAAGGACGGTTTCCGATAAGACGATGCAGTGCTCTTTCATTTCGGAATGCGATTGTGGATAAGGTTTTTATCTAAAGGTGGCATGAGATCTTGCTCCGAATATCGGACTCGGGTAAGCAAGTTGCTTTGGTTTATTGGAAGGCTGTAGAAGAGGTCATAACCTATATTTTTACAAATTTACGATGCGAACCTTTGGAATTTTAAAATAAAGATTTTATCTTTGCACTCGCTTTTGCAAGAAAGCAATAAGGTCGATTCGCTAGCTCAGCAGGCAGAGCACATCCCTTTTAAGGATGGGGTCCTGGGTTCGAATCCCAGGCGGATCACTAAAACCATAAATCCCCGATAATCGATTATCGGGGATTTATGGTTTTAACCTTTGTAGTCAAAACATGTCTTGACTACTAATAGTTCTTATCTAATCAGCAATATATACTTATTTATATTTTCTTTTATATTCCTTTGGAGGAATACCCATTTCTTTCTTAAAAGCTTTTGAAAAATGGTAGGGATCAAAATATTCAAGTCGAAAAGCTATTTCCTTAATTTTTAAATCGGAAAACTGGAGATAAGAACATGCCCGTTGAATTTTAAGTTGATTGTAATATTTCATTGGAGAATAGGATGTTTTTTCTAAAAACAGATTTTCAAAGTGTGAAGGTGAATACCCAACATGTTGAGCAATGTCTTCGAGAGTGATTTTGTTTTCCAAATTGTCTTTCATGTATAAAATACTTTTTTGAATAGTATCCTTCTCTTTTACATTTTTTATTCTTCTAAATTGAGGTAAGTATTTTATCGTTGCCAAAAAATGCAGTAAACAAAAACTGGTATATTCCAAATTTTCAGGGCTATACCCCATCTCTAAATTTCGGAAAATTTCTTCGAATAATAAGAACCTGTCTTCATATCTGCTGCTGTCGGATTCGTATATATTGATTGTTCTCCCTATTATGGAAGAAAATATATCTACCTTTTCGCCAAGAAAGTGTATCCAATAAATACTCCAGGGATCCATATTATCTGCTCCATATACATGAGCTTTGTTTGCCGGCAATATGAATGCTTGATTTCTTGTCAAATATAATTTTTCGTCGTTATAAATGATCCATCCTTTCCCCTCTTCACAATATATAAGTATATTTTGGTGAGCCCCTTGTTCTCTTTTTCTATAATGGTATTTTGCTTTGGGATAATAACCGATATGGGTGACATACATTTGGTTTGTGACACTATTTTGTGCTTGGTATGTTCGGATATTGTAAGGCAATATAATGGCTCTTTCTCCTTTGAAGCCGTCGGCGATTTTTTCAGTCATTTTATTTTACATGTTTGTAGTTATATTTTACATCTTTATTTTTATTTGCTTGACACAATGTTAAAATCTCTCCAAAAATAGTGATTTTTTACATCAAATGCAATATAAACTACATTTTATTTGTGATATATTGACTTAACTTTGTAGTGTTTAATAATAGTATATGGAAAATGTAAGAATTAATAATCGTTATTTGATCCTGATATCCTTAGTAGCTGCGATGGGAGGTTTTTTGTTTGGCTATGATTGGGTGGTTATAGGAGGGGCAAAAGCTTTTTACGAAATTTATTTTTTCATCGAAAATATTCCTTGGCTTCAAGGGTGGGCGATGAGTAGTGCCATTTTGGGGTGTTTAATTGGGGTTACCATTTCGGGGAGTCTGTCAGATAAATATGGCAGGAAATTAATGTTGATAATTGCCTCTTTGATTTTTATAATTTCTGCAATTGGAACTGGCATCGTAAATTCTATCAATTGGTTTATTTTCTTCAGAATATTAGGAGGAGTGGGGATTGGTTTGGCATCAAATATATCTCCTATGTATATCTCGGAAATTTCTCCTCCAGCCGTTAGAGGAAAATTTGTTTCGTTTTATCAATTGGCTATCGTGTTGGGGATTCTTTCAGCACAAATAACCAATTGGTTAATTGCAAAGCCTGTTGTTGAAGGGGAAAATATTCTTTTTTCTTGGAACGGTCAGATGGGATGGCGATGGATGTTTTGGGCAGAAACGATCCCGGCACTATTGTTTTTCCTGCTGGTATTTTTCATACCGGAAAGTCCGCGTTGGTTGGCATCGAAATTAAAATACGATAAAGCGTATGATATTTTCGCTAAAATAAGAGATTCGGAATATGCAAAAACCCAACTTGAAGAAATTAAAGAAACACTTTCTTTAACACCCGATAATATTTCATTTAAACATTTATTTCGAGGGAAGCTAGCCAAGATAGTCCTCATAGGTATTTTGATAGCCATACTGCAACAATGGTGCGGGATTAATGTGATTTTCAACTATGCTCAGGAAATATTTTCCGGTGCAGGATATAATGTTTCCGATATGTTGTTTAACATCGTTATTACCGGCGTTGTCAATGTGATATTTACGTTTGTGGGAATGTATCTGGTAGATAAATTGGGAAGAAGATCACTGATGCTTATCGGTACAAGTGGACTGACGTTTATTTATCTCTTGTTAGGAGCAGGATATTTCTTTCATTTGGAAGGGATTCCGATGTTGATTCTGGTAGTCCTGGCCATTGCTTGCTATGCGATGACACTGGCACCTGTAACGTGGGTAGTGATATCGGAAATTTTTCCCACCAGCATACGGGCAATGGCGATGGCTGTTTCCACCTTCGCTTTATGGGCAGCGTGTTTTGTACTTACGTATACCTTTCCACTCTTAAACAATTTGCTGGGTTCGTATGGGACATTTTGGCTTTACGGGGTAATATGTCTTGGGGGATTTTTCTTTATCAAAATGAATTTGCCTGAAACAAAAGGAAAAACGTTAGAGGAAATAGAAAAAGAAATTATTGGATAATATAAAAATAGTATAAAAAAGTATTAATGGAAATAATAACAAATTATTTGATTCGATCGACAGTAGATAAAGCAGGAATAGTAAAAGCTTGGGAAGAAGATATTTTGCTTCCGACTTATGCAACGGGAGAAGAAGAAAAAAATCCCATGTTTTTGGAAAAGAGAGTTTATCAAGGAAGTTCGGGTGTAGTATATCCATATCCTGTGATTGAAAAAATTTATGACGAAAAAAAGAATAAGAAGTACAAAGCACTTTTTATAGAGAATAAATATTTGAAAGTTATGATTCTTCCCGAACTGGGAGGGCGTGTTCAAATGGCATACGATAAAATCAGGAATCGTCATTTTGTGTATTATAATCAGGTGATAAAACCTGCTTTAGTAGGGCTTACAGGTCCATGGATAGCCGGTGGAATTGAATTCAATTGGCCTCAGCATCACCGTCCCAGTACTTTTTTGCCGACTGAATATAGGATCGAAGAAAATGAAGATGGCAGCAAAACGGTTTGGTGTAACGAGGTAGAACGCATGTTTCGTACCAAAGGAATGCAGGGATTTACCCTTTATCCCGACAAAGCTTATCTTGAAGTGAAGGTAAAGATTTACAACCGAACACCTTTCCCTCAAACTTTTTTGTGGTGGGCAAATCCGGCTGTTTCCGTAAACGATGCCTATAAGTCTGTTTTTCCACCGGATGTACATGCGGTATATGATCACGGGAAACGGGATGTTTCTTCCTTTCCCATTGCTAAGGGTGTTTATTACAAACATGATTATTCTCCCGGGACCGATATTTCCCGATATAAAAATATACCTGTACCTACCTCCTTTATGGCAGTACATTCCAACTATGATTTTTTGGGCGGATATGATGACGATACCGAAAGTGGAATATTACATGTAGCCAATCATCATATATCCCCTGGAAAAAAACAGTGGACATGGGGAAACGGTGATTTTGGTCGGGCGTGGGAACGTAATCTTACCGATGAAGACGGACCTTATATTGAATTGATGACCGGTGTATACACGGAAAATCAGCCCGATTTCAGTTGGTTGCAACCTTATGAGGAAAAATCGTGGTCACAGTATTTTATGCCATATGCTGAAGCAGGGTATGTAAAAAATGCGACAAAAGAAATCATTGCGAACTTGGATATTCATGACAAGGAGGCAACGATTATCTTATATGCCACTTCTGAATTAAAGGGAATAACGGTTTTGTTAAAGGATAATTCGGATGAGGTCCTTTTTAGCGAAAAAATAAACATTTCACCGGAAAAACCATACAAAAAATCCTTGACTTTGACATTAGCTGATGGTAAGGCAGAAGATATTATTCTTTCCGTTTTATCCAAAGATAACAAGAATTTATTAACGTATCGGCCTGAAAAAGAAAAGAATAAGCCGATTCCTAAACCGGCAAGAGCAGCAAAAGAACCCAAAGATATTCCGTTAATCGAACAGCTTTATCTGACAGGATTGCATTTGGAACAATACCGTCATGCGACCTTCAATCCACTTGATTATTATGAGGAGGCTCTTTCTCGCGATCCGGGAGATGTAAGATGTAACAATGCCGTAGGACTTCTTTTATTGCGAAGAGGACAGTTTGAAAAAGCTCAACCTTATTTCGAAAAAGCAATCGAAACGCTTACGGAAAGGAATCCGAATCCGTATGATGGGGAACCTTATTACAATTTAGGTCGATGCCTGAAACTTCAGTCCCGTATAGATGAGGCTTATGACGCTTTTTTTAAATCGACATGGAATGCTGCTTGGAAAGATGCGGGCTATTTCTCGGTAGCTCAAATTGACTGCATAAGAAGGAATTGGGATATTGCGCTGGAAAATATTAATCAAAGTCTGATTCGTAATTGGCATAATCATAAAGCTCGTCAATTGAAGGCATCTATTTTGAGAAAAATGGGCAGAAAGGAGGAAGCATTGAAATGGGTTGAAGAGTCACTTTCTTTAGACGGATTCAATATTGGCTGCCTTTTTGAAAGATATCTGCTTACTCACCGGCAGGATGAAATAAATCAAATAAAAAGTATACTACAAGGCAATTATCATACTTATCTTGAATATACATTGGATTTTGTGGATGCCGGACTACATGAAGAAGCAGCGGAACTATTGCAACTATCTTTAGAAGAGAAGAATGAGGAAGAGGTATATCCTGTCGTTTACTATACCTTGGGTTATATTGCATTCTTGAATAATGATTCGGATAAAGCAAAAGACTTTTATGAAAAGGCAGCTTCAATATCTCCCGACAAATGTTTCCCGAACCGCATTGAGGAAGTCATAATTTTGAGACATGCCATATCGTTGAATCCAACAGATTACAAAGCGCTTTATTATCTTGGAAATTTCTGGTATGCGAACAGGCAATATGAAGATGCTATCGATTGTTGGGAGAGGTCTGTAAAGATCAATGACGCTTTTCCAACTGTTTTGCGGAATTTATCCCTTGCTTATTATAATAAATTGAATAAAAAGCAGGAAGCAAAGGAATTACTGGAGAAAGCTTTTTCGCTGGATACGAGTGATGCGCGTATATTGATGGAATTGGATCAATTATATAAAAAACTCAATTATTCTCCTGTTGAGCGGTTGTCTTTTCTCGAAAAACATCTTTCTGTAGTTGAAGAACGCGATGATCTTTATTTGGAGCGTATTACCCTCTATAATCAACTTGGAAACTATGAAAAGGCAAAAGAACTGTTGGCTCAACGTCATTTTCATCCGTGGGAAGGAGGTGAAGGCAAGGTGGGATCTCAATATACTTTCTGTCGGGTAGAACTGGCTAAACAGGCAATTAAGGGAAATGACTATAAAAAAGCGTTGGAGTTGTTAAATGAAACGGATTCCTATCCTTATAATTTAGAAGAAGGAAAATTGTGTACCGTAAAAGAAAACGATATCGAGTATTTTAAGGGGGTATGCTATAGAGGAATGGGCGACGAAGAAACGGCTAAGCAGTGGTTTTTAAAAGCTACGCAAGGACCGGAAGAGCCTAAGCAAGCCTTCTTTTATTACGATGAGAGTCCCGACAAAATTTATTATCAAGGATTGGCTTGGAGAGCATTAGGTGATGAGAAAAAAGCAAAAGAACGTTTTAATAAATTAATCGATCATGGAAAAGAGCACGTAAACGACAATTGCAAAATTGATTATTTTGCGGTTTCCTTACCCGATTTAGTTATCTGGGAAGAGGATTTGAATAAACGTAATCGCATTCATTGCTATTACGTGATGGCATTGGGATATCTTGGCTTGGTAGAAACAGAAAAAGCCAAGGAATTTCTTGATAAAGTGTTGGAATTGGATGTAAACCATTTACATTCAAAAACGATGCTGCATAATACATTATAAAATAATTAAGGAATATGTTTGGATTTTAGGTGCAATTTAAATTTTATATATTATGAGAAAAAGTAAGTATTTTAAATTTTTTTATTTTGGGAGTACAATTAAAAAGATTGTCTCAATGGTACTATTGTGTTTTTTCACGAACAATTTTGTTGTACTTTCAATAAACGATGAAGTAGAAAATAAAGGTTTTTTGTTCAAAGATGGGGGAATAATGACTCAACAGAAAACCATTAAATTAGAGGGAACTGTAAACGATGAAAATGAAAATCCTTTACCTGGTGTTTCTATTGTGATTAAGGGAACTTCAAGAGGCACGATTACAGATTTAGATGGAAAATTTGCTTTATCTAATGTTCCTGCAAATAGCATTTTAGTTTTTAGCTTTGTTGGTTTTGAAACTATAGAGGTACCTGTTAATGAAAGAACTTTTATTAATGTAATGCTTAAACCGGTGGCGCAACAATTGAGCGAGGTTGTTGTAGTTGGTGCACCACTTCGACGGAGAGAACTGACAGGTTCGACAGTAAGTGTGGATAGTAAAGTATTGGAAGAAAGACCAGTAAGCAGTATTAATGAAGCACTTCAAGGAAGAGCTCCCGGGGTCAGAATAAATACTAGCCCTCAACCAGGAGGAGAAGCCAGCATCAGGGTTAGAGGAATTAATTCGATGAATTATGGGGGAAATCCTATTTATGTGGTTGACGGTATTGTAATGGAAAGGGATTTTAATATGATCAATCTTAACGATGTTGCCTCTGTAACTATATTAAAAGATGCATCGGCAACAGCTCTTTATGGATCACGAGGTGCAAATGGAGTAATAGTTATCACCACAAAAAAAGGCGTAAAGGGAAAAGGCAAAATAACTTATCATACCTGGATGGGTTTCCAAAATTTTGCAAATAAATCATTAACATTGGGGGCTAGAGATGTTTTTGATTTAAGAATCGATGCTTTAAAAAATTCCGAAAGTGTAGGTGCGGTATATTTTAATACTCACCCTGGCGCTACTACAGAGAATTTTGTTAACGATGTAGTATTATCCAAAGATACTAAATGGGTAGCTGATTATGAGTTAGAAACTTTAGAAAAGGGCAAAAGTTATAACTGGTTAGATGCCGTAACTCGTAATGCATTTCAACAAAATCACGCAATAAGTTTTTCCGGAGCCTCTGAAAAAAACAATTATTTTTTGAGTTTCGGTTATACTGATGAGGACGGAATAGTCGTTAGTTCAAATTATAAAAGATATACCGGGCGAATAAACGCTGAACAAAATATTAAATCGTGGTTGAAAGTTGGAACAAATACTTCATTTGCTAAATCTATTGATGATTGGGTTGATGGTTCTGTTTTTCGTGTGGCCAGTCGAGCTAATCCTTTATTACCGATTGATGAAGAATATCTTTATTTAGCTTGGGGACAGAACTGGGATATAAATATGGAAAATCCTCTTCGATCAATGAGGATTGATAAAGATGGGATAAAAAGTAGAATTTTCTCATCTAATTATATAAATATCAAACCAAATGATAGATTTAATTTTCGTACTACTTTTGCTATCGATCAAACGGAACAAC
Organism: uncultured Dysgonomonadaceae bacterium; assembly: GCA_964444915.1. GTDB lineage: Bacteria > Bacteroidota > Bacteroidia > Bacteroidales > Dysgonomonadaceae > Anaerorudis. The sequence continues at coordinate 23,092 of CAYUIY010000010.1, read as the reverse complement.
AATATTATGAATATATTCCTAGTGATGTTCAGCAAGCTAAACGAGATTCGTTTAGAGGAAGAGCTATTCATAATTTTGATAATGCTTTTAATTATCAATGGGATAATGCCCTCACTTATGAAAATCAGATTCAAAGTCATCACTTATTTGCACTTTTCGGCACTAGTTTAAGTAAAAACCAATATAAATGGACCAATGTTCTTGCACGTGATTTCCCGACGGATGATTTTGGTTATTACAATTTAGGCGCAGCTTTTGATAAACAACAATTTCAGTTGGGATCGGATATTGCACAATCTACTTTAATGTCTTATGTAGGAAGAATCAATTATAATTATAATGAAAAGTATTATGCAACTGTTACTGCAAGATATGATGGTTCATCCAAATTTGCAAAAGGTAATAAATGGGGTTTTTTCCCGTCAGTTTCTGTTTCTTGGAATATAACTAATGAGGATTTTATGGAAGATCAAAGATTATTTAATTTAATAAATTTAAGAATAGGGTATGGGACTGTAGGAAATCAGGCGATTCCCGATTATGCTTTTTATAGTCTTTATTATCCGAGTTATTCTAGTGGAAATGTTTCTTTTAATTCTACGGGTTTAAGAGGAAATAAAGATTTAAAATGGGAAAAACAAGGTCAGTTTAATTTTGGTATAGATTTATCATTCTTTAATAAGAGATTGGAAATAAATGCAGATTATTTCAATATTATAAATTCTAATTTATTAATGCGTAGATCGCTTTCAACAATCACAGGTTACAGGGAGACGATTGAAAATATAGGAGAGATGAGGAATAGAGGTTATGAGTTTTCCGTAAACGGTGTTATTATTGATGGAAAAGATTTAAATTGGAGTTTGAATGCCAACATTTCCACTGATAAGAATGAAATTACTAAATTGTACGAGAAGGTGGATGTTATATATAATTATGGAGGTTTCACCGGAAGAGATATTCAAAGGACAGGAAATTTTTTTCTCGGCGAATCTATGAATACTATTTATACATTTGAATTTGACCGGATAATTCAGAAAGAAGATATGGAGTATGTAAATAGCCTGGTTTTGCCAGGGAAAATATTAAAACCGGGCGATATTTTACCGAAAGATCAACAGAAAGAAGGGGAAGAAGGGCATGGGATTATTGATGAAAATGACAAAGTAATTGTTGGAAAAACAGATCCTAAATTTTATGGTGGTTTTTCTTCTTCTCTTGAATGGAAGGGTTTACAGTTAAATGCGATTTTTACATATTCTTATGGAGCAAAGGCAATATGTGGTTTATATGAAGAATTGACGAGCGGAACAGGCTATAGTGCGGCTCATAAAGACATGTTGAAAAGATGGACTCCGGAAAACACTAACACGAATATTCCTAGAGCAACATATGATAATTCTGTACGTTTTAGTACAGGGGAAACTTCTTGGGGAATTCAGAATGCTTCTTATTTAAGGTTGTCTACATTTAAGTTTGGTTATAATTTACCACAGCAATTGATGAATAACATAGGGATAGAGAACTGTCAGCTCTATGTAAGTGGGAATAATCTTTTGACATGGACTAATTATAGAGGATATGACCCGGAACATGGTGATTGGTATCCAACAGCAAGATCGTTTGTTATGGGATTACAACTATCTTTTTAATCATTTTATTAATCTGTTAAAATTTTTGATATGAGAACAAAAAATAAATATTTATTTTTCATCCTGTCAAGTGTGTTAATTATTACTTCGTGTTCAGACTTTTTGAATGAAGAACCAAAAACAAGTTTAACTGAAGAGCAAGTTTTTGGAAGGGACGAAAATATAGAATTATTAATTTCCGGGCTTTATACTCAATGGAGAAACACACGACAAGATCGCGGAAGTCTTTATATGACATTGGGAACTGATGAAGGGAAACAAGGAGGTCAACAGGTTCATGAAAATAATGTACAGGCAGCATTGGACAAATATCATGGGGCTTTAAATTCAACCAATACTATAGTAGCCGGAGAATGGGAAAAACGTTGGCCTATTATTAGCTCTGCAGCTAAAGCTATAAAATATACGACTTCAAATAGATTGAAGGCAGAAGCATGTTTTTTAAGAGCTGCTGTTTATTTCGAACTTGCTATGTATTGGGGAGAACTACCTATTATTGATTTGGATAACATGCAAGAAGCTAGACAACCATTAGAAAAAGTTTATGAACTAATTATTAGTGACCTAGAATTTGCAGTACAAAATCTGCCTGATACGCAAGAAGACAAAAAGTTTCCGACTTCAGGTGCCGCACAAGCATTATTAGGAAAAATATATTTATATTCCCCCCCAGAATCAAATTATCGGGACTATACTGAGGCTATAAAATATTTTGATAATGTTATTTCCAAATACTCCTTAATTGATTATGCAGATTTATTTGATACTCGACTTGATCAAAATTCTAGTGAAATAATTTATGCTTTCCAATTTAGAAATGAATCCCCTGATAATAATATGGTACAACATCATGCTGGTTCAAGGGCTGTGGCTGATTTAGATCCCTATTGTTATTTTGGCGGTTATGATCTTTGTCTCCCTACTGAATATTATTATAAAGATATTAATGATGGGGGAGTTTGGGAGCCAGGAGATCTAAGAAGAGAGGCAAGTATCAGGTATGATTTTACTTTGCCTGATGGACGGATACCCACTATAACATGGACAGGGCAAAAAGATGAATTGGAACCTCATACGAAAAAGTTTGAAGATATAAGGACTCAAGGTGTCATGAATTTTTGGTATTCAGGCGGAAATATTTATTATTTGAGACTTGCAGATATACTTTTGTGTAAAGCTGAGTGTTTAAATGAATTGGGAAAAACTTCTGACGCCGTAAATCTTGTTAATACGACAGTAAGAAAAAGAGCTTTTGGAGGTGAACTGCCTGATGAATATAAATGGTCTGAAACTATGAGTCAAAATGATTTTCGTGTAAAAATCATGGATGAAAGAATGAGAGAACTTGCTTTCGAAGGATGGAGAAAGATGGATTTGATCAGAACAGGGAAATTCTATGAGCTGGTAAAAGAGAGAAATCCTTGGGCAAAATCTTCAGGGACAATAGCTCCTTATCATATAAGATGGCCAATTCCTCAATCAGAAATTGATCAAAATGAATTTATTAATGATGAAGATCAGAATCCTGGTTATTAAAAAAGCTGTTTGATTTGAATAAAAGTTTTTTTAATTCAGGAAATGAAAGGAATTAAAGTGAATGATTCTTTTCATTTCCTTTTAAATGTAATATATTATGCTGAGAAAGTGTGTTTATTTCTAATAAATTTATTAAATAATGAGAAATATCAAAATAATACCGGTAGCTTTTTTATTGTTCATTTTCTGTACATTCTCATGTGCTGAAAATGAACCTACTATTAATAATGACACTTCTAATGAAAATCCTATTGACAATGGGCTATTGAGATCTCCTGATGGAAAAATAAGCGTCAAATTAGAATTAAATGAGAACAAGAAAGTATTTTATAAAGTTTTTATAACAAAAGATGGGCAAGAGGTGACTCTTCTTCAATCTTCTCCTTTGGGAATTGTTCGTAATGATATTTGTTTTGATGCTCTTGAATATATTTCACATAGTCAACTTAAAACTGCCGATGAAGTTTATACTTTATCAAGCGGCAAAAGATTATTTAACAGGAATTATTTTAACGAATTGACTTTTCATTTTAAGAATCTTGATATTGTTTTTAGAGCTTATAATGATGGTATTGCTTTTAGATATGTTTTCCCCGGCGAGACTAATAATGGGAAAACATATAAAGTGTTGGATGAGCTTACGGGTTTTAAATTTCCACAAGGGAAAGCATGGATGCAACCATATGATGAACCGTCGGCTTATGGGCCTGCTTATGAACGATATTATGAGGGATATATGGCAATTGGAACATCCTCACCGACCAAAGTAGGATGGTGTTTCCCGGCATTATTTGAGGTAAGTAATCATTGGGTTCTTCTTTCTGAATCCGATTTAAAATCTAATTTTTATGGGTCTCATTTGGAGTATGATTCTTATAAAGGGCTTTATAAAGTGGTTCCCCCTTTAGAAAACGAAGCGTTTGGATATGGACATTCTTATGCTGAATCTACTTTGCCGTGGGAAATGCCTTGGCGAGTTATTTTAATTGGAGATGAACTTTCTGATATTGTTGAATCAAATTTGATTAATCATTTGGCCACCCCTTCTAAAATTTATAACACTTCATGGATAAAACCAGGACGTGCTTCATGGGCTTGGTGGTCGGGTTATTTAGATGGAACGACTGACACCCCTGAAAAATTAATGAAGTACATTGATTTTGCCCACGAAATGTCGTGGGAATATTCTCTTATAGATGCAGGATGGGATTATCGAGGCATAAATATAAAAGAACTAGCTAATTATGCTGCGAAAAAAAATGTAAAACTATTGTTATGGTATAATTCCGGTGGGCCAATTAATCAAGTTGATGCTGGTCCTAGGGATCGGATGTTCGATCCGAAAATACGAAGGGAAGAGATGAAACGAATTGCGGATTTAGGTATTAAAGGGATAAAAGTTGATTTTTTTGGGAGCGATAAACAAGATTTTATAAAATTGTATCATGATATTTTGGAAGACGCTGCTGAATTTAAATTATTAGTTAATTTTCATGGTTGTACTATTCCACGTGGATGGTTGCGTACTTATCCTAATTTGATTTCTATGGAAGCAGTATTAGGTGAAGAGGGATATATTTATCGCACTGATTATCCCGAAAAAGCACCTAAGCATTGTACAATTTTACCTTTTACACGGAATGTAATTGGTCCAATGGACTATACACCTGTGGCTTTTTCATTTCAACAATTTCCTCACAAAACTTCATTTGGGTTTGAATTGGCTCTCTCCATAGTTTTTGAATCAGGGATTCAGCATTTTCCTGATAAGCCTGAAATATATTTATCTCAACCTAGAGAAGTAGTGGAGTTTTTAAAAGATGTCCCTGTTGCATGGGATGAAACTAAATTGTTATCAGGATTTCCAGGGTCTGATGTGTTAATTGCAAGGGAAAAAGAAGGAGATTGGTATGTTGGTTGTATCAATGGAGAACCGATTGAAAAAGAAATAGAAGTCAATTTCAATTTTTTAGAACCAAATTCGGAATATAAAGCTGTTATTATAAAAGATGGAGATGATAGCAAGAAGTTTTTCATTGAAAATAAAACTGTTATAAAAGGCCACCTTGCTTCGATAAAAGTTTTACCGCATGGAGGATTTGTTATTCAGTTAAATAGAAATCCATCATGAATACAGTTTAATTTTTTGTTCTAAATAAGTTTACAAATTTATTTATACATTAAGAGATTTTTTGGAACAAAAAACAAGAATTCGAATTCTTAATTTAGTATTACTTAAAATAAAGAAAACAAGTAGATTATGAAAATCATTAAATCATTATTTCTAATTATGAGTCCACTCCGAAAAGTCCCGGTTTTTTCTTAAGCGATATCCGAGACGAAACGGATGGATAAAATTATTTTCAAAAAAGCACTAAAAAAGTGTCCCATATATTTGCATATTAATTTATATTTCAGTAAATTAGCGGTATATTTAAAAGCTGATAAGATGTTTAGAGAATCCGATAAAAATCCACAATTCGATGCTTTTTCATCCCCTGCAACATTGCTGCAAGGCTCTTCTTTGAATCATTATCTGAAAAAAGGCTCCTGGCATAATACTTTTCGTGAACAAGTCGTAATGCGAGTAAATGAAGATATCTTCAAAGGTCTTTATTGTTCGGACAACGGCTCCCCCAATGCATCCATACGTGTTTTGGCCGGGATGATGATCCTGAAAGAGGGACAGGGATGGAGCGATGAACAGCTCTTCGAGCAATGCCAGTACAATTTACTTGTACGCAGTGCATTAGGACTGATGAACCTGACCGATACCCTTCCGGCCGCTTCCACTTACTACCTTTTCCGCAAGAGAATAGCGCAGTACAACAGGGAAAACGATGTGGATCTGTTCAAGCAGTGCATGCAGTACATTACCCGTGAGCAGATCCTCGAGTTCAATGTCAGCGGTAAACAGATACGCATGGACAGCAAGTTGATAGGCAGCAATATAAGCTGGTACAGTCGTTACGAGCTTGTACACGAAACGCTTCGGATGTTTATCAAAGAGCGGGAAGAACATATCTACAAACGCAGTCTGTCGCAAGCCGAGTTTTCACTCATCGCCCAAATCATGGAGGAGGAGGGCGAGAAGGTCGTCTATCGCAGTACAAAAAAAGAAATCGATGACCGCTTTCAGGCATTGGGCAAATTGATGTATCGCCTTATCAAGCTATTCAAGAAATATGACTATGGAGCATATCGGACACTGAAATCGGTTTTTGAACAGCAGTTTACCCTTACCCCTGAAAAAACAATCCTTCCGAGGGAAAAGGAGGAAATAAGTGCCCAATCGATACAGTCCCCTCACGATCCTGATTGTCATTACCGCAACAAAGGCGGCAACAAGGTAAAGGGATATTCGGTAAACCTGACCGAAACCTGTAACACGGCTGAAAACGAGGACAGTTCTTCAAAGGAAAAAGATACTCAGGAAGATGAAACAAATCCGGTATTGAATCTGATTACCGACATCAACCTGGATGTGGTTTCTACCCCAGACAGTGATTTCCTGGAACCATCCATCGAAGAATCGCAAAGCATTCTGGAAGATAAAATAGAAAAAGTATATGCCGACGGAGCCTATAACAGTGCCGACACCCAAGCTTACGCCGAAAGCAATGACGTGGAACTTATCCTTACCGGATTGCAGGGGAAGACACCCCGATATGAACTCTCGTTAAATGAAGAGAACGATGACGAGTTGATTGTATTGGACACCCTTACTGGGCAATTTATCACAGCCTATTTGATAGCAACCCCAAAGACCAATTCGGATACGGAAAATAAGGAAAAGAAATGGCGCATCATAACGGAGGAGGGAAAATATCGTTACTTCACGTTAGAAAACGTTCGCACATCGATGTTAAGACAAAAGCTTCGAGATGTCCCCATAGAGGAGAGGTGGAAACGCAACAACGTGGAAGCCTCGATATTCCAACTTGGGGTGCATTGCACCGACGGCAAGACACGCTATCGCGGACTTGCCGCCAACCGATTGTGGGCTTACGCGCGGGCCACGTGGATAAACTTCAGAAGAATCCTGAAATATATGATGCAAACAAGTAAAAGAACGCTTTTGAGTGAAAAAGAACTCAATTTATTCCATAAAATAGGAATAAATATCAAAAATAATATAAACACATTAAAGAACAAATTTTTAATCATCTCCCAACCAAATTATCTCAATTTTTCAAAAGTTTGAAAAATAGGGTTTTTAGAGGGGACTCAATTATAACTTTTTCAATTTCGTTTTTTTCTTCTTTTGGACAGAAAATAACAATTCCTATCGAAACACAAAATATAAGTCTTGTTTTACAAACAGATGGAAAGGGAAAACAGTTGAAAATTATTCATTGTGGAAATAAATTAAAAGATATTTCTGATTACGAAGTATGTAGAGATGTTTTTAATCTTCAATCTGAAGGAGCCCTGTCAAATAATAATGCTTTTGTTGTTGCCGGAATCGATAATAATTTTGTGGAACCGGCAATAGCTGCTGTTCATGTTGATGGGAACAATTCTCTGGATTTGAGATATGAAAATCATGTAATTTCAAAAACTTCTGAAGGAGCAAATCTTATTAAAATCGTTCTAAAGGATCCGGTTTATGATTTTTATGTTGATCTTTTTTTCAAAGCTTGGGAAAATGAAGATGTTATTGAACAATGGAGTGTAATCAGGCATACAGAGAAAGGTTCTGTTACTTTAAACAAGTATGCTTCTGCGAATTTATATTTTTTCAATAAAAAATACTATTTAACAACCTACAATAGTTCCTGGGCGAAGGAGATGCAGCCCGTTCAAATGCAACTGAAACAAGGAGTACATACCATACAATCACGGTTAGGTACTCGAGAAAATCTGCTTTCTTCACCTAATTTTATGCTTTCTTTTGACAACGTTGCATCAGAAAACCATGGCACAGTGATGGTCGGCCAAATAGCATGGAATGGTAATTTTTGTATGGAGTTTGAAATCGATGTTTATAAAAATCTTCATTTGGTAGCGGGGATCAATCCATATCAGTCAAGTTATAAATTGGAACCCGGTGTAAATTTTGAAACACCACGTTTTATTTATACGATTTCTTTTGAAGGAATCGGTAAAGCGAGCAGAAATATTCAAAATTGGATGCGCAACCATAATTTGATTGATGGGAAAGGAGACAGATTAACCCTCTTAAATAATTGGGAAGCTACATATTTTGATTTTGATCAAAATAAATTAGTCTCGCTTTTTGATGGAGCAAAAGAGCTAGGCGTAGATATGTTTCTGTTGGATGATGGGTGGTTTGGTAACAAATACCCTAGAAATGATGATAAAGCAGGTTTAGGAGATTGGGAGGTTAACAGAAAGAAATTACCCAATGGCATTCCTTATCTTATAAAAGAGGCGAATAAACGCGGTCTAAAATTTGGGATTTGGATTGAGCCTGAAATGGTGAATCCTAAAAGTGTATTATATGAAAAACATATAGATTGGGTTTTGCGTCAAGAAAATCGTCCCGAAATATATTTCCGTAATCAATTGGTGCTTGATTTAACTAATCCTGATGTTCAGGATTTTGTATATAATGTTGTTGATCAACTTTTTATAGAAAATCCAGAACTGGCTTTTATCAAGTGGGATTGTAATGCTCCTATTTTTAATGGGCATTCTAAATATCTTGAGAAGAATAATATTCCTCAATCTCATTTATATATAGAGTATACCAGAGGGCTTGAGAAGGTGTTAAAACGCATCCGCAAAAAATATCCAAAAGTACCGATGATGCTTTGTTCTGGTGGTGGAGGAAGAACTGATTTTAGTTTATTTCGTTTTTTTACAGAATTCTGGTTGAGTGATAATACTGATCCTTTAGAACGTGTATTTATCCAATGGAATTATTCTTATTATTATCCGGCTATTACTATGTGTAATCATGTAACGAATTGGGGAAATAAGCCATTAAAATATCGAATAGATGTTGCATCTATGGGTAAATTGGGATTTGACATTAGAGTCAATGAATTAAGCGATGATGATTTAGCACTTTGTAAAAAGTCGGTGGATAATTATAATCAATTTAAACATATTATATGGCAGGGAGATTTGTTTCGATTAATTAATCCTTATAAAGATGATTTTGCATCCTTGATGTTTGTAAATCCAACAAAAACAGAAGGTGTCATGTTCACCTATCTCACAAATTGGAGATATGTTGCCGACACGAGTGTCAGGCCGGTCAAATTACAAGGACTTGATCCCGATAAAAAATATAGAATAACGGAAATAAATCTTTACAGCAATCAGCATTCGCCTATTGATTCGGGAAAGATTTACTCTGGTGATTTTCTTTTGAAAATAGGGATTAATCCTGTTATTAATTTATCCAGACCGAGTGTTGTTTTGAAAATTCAGGCCCTATGAATGTAAATATGAACTTAAAGTTATTTTTAATATGTGTGAAATTCAAACTGTTCCTTTCAAAGATTCTATAGTTTTGTTTCGATCGAAAAACAAAACGGGATCTTTTATTGCAGTATTAAATTATGGTGCAACGCTGCTAATTCATTTTAATAACCTAGAACAATGAAACAGAGATTATTATTTATTGGCATCCTTACTTCCTGGATAGTATGCACGGGATGTTCACAAAACGTGGAACTTACAGTAGATAGCTGGACTATAAAGTATGATTCAGAGTCTAATGCTATTGATATTTTAAAAGGTGACAGATTAATATATAATGATCTGTATGCTGTATACAAATTGTCTGATACCCTTATTTCAAGCAAAACTTATTCTTATACCAAAATAAATAAAAAAAATATTTCTGATAGTTTTGGCCAAGGGTTTGTTTATCAGGTTATTTATTCATCAAAAGAAGATCTTCCTGATTTAATCCACTCTTTCTATCTATATCAGGATAAGGATTTTGTTCTTACAGAATTTGAGTTAGAAGATAAAATCGGTGTAAAAACAAACTATATGGCTCCGGTCAATCTTCAAAATATGGAGGGAGTTGTTGAAGGCGGAGAAAATAGCAGGGCTCTCTTTATCCCTTTTGATAATGACAAATGGATCCGTTATCAGTCTCATCCGTTGAACTTCCGAAAGTTGACGAGTTATGAAGTGACTGCAATTTTCGATAATGAGAAACGAGACGGAATAGTTGTTGGTTCAGTTGAGCATGATCAGTGGAAAACAGGGATCGATCTCGCGACGGAGAATAATCAATTGTCTTCGTTGATCTGCTATGGTGGGGTTGCCAACGAAACCACAAGGGATGTAAAACCCCATGGATTCCTGAAGGGGAAGTCTGTCAAATCGCCTAAGGTTTTTCTTGGCTACTTTGAGGATTGGCGGACAGGACTTGAAACATATGCAGACGCAAATGCTATGGTTGCCCCTCCCAGAAAATGGGTTCATGCTGTACCATTTGGTTGGAATAGTTGGGGTGTGTTGCAGTTTGATTTAACTTATGATAAAGCATTACAAGTTTCGGATTATTTTAGGGATAATTTGCAGAATAATAATTTCTCGAATGCAGATGGACTTGTTTATATAGGGCTTGATTCCGGTTGGAATAGTTTCTCGGAGGGAGAGTTAAAAGCATATGCCGATCATTGTTTTGAGAATGGACAAGTACCAGGAATTTACTGGACACCTTTTACTGATTGGGCCAAAAATCCTGACCGCGTATTCAGTGCCGCCCCTCAATATACCTATAAAGATGTATATTTATACGCCAATGGTAAACCTCAGGAACTGGACGGCGCTTATGCACTGGATCCTACACATCCAGCGGTAGAAGAGGCTATGAAAGAGGTTTCTGATTTGTTCAGACGTACAGGATTCAAATATGTAAAAATGGATTTCATGACTCACGGGGCGATGGAGGCAGATAAATGGTATAATGAAAGTATCACGACAGGAATACAAGGGTATAACTACGGCATGGAGCTCCTGGATAAATACTTTTTCGATATGTATATTAATTTATCTATCTCACCAATTTTTCCAGCCCAATATGCACAATCACGACGTATAGCATGCGATGCATGGAACAAAATAAAAGATACTGAATACACAATGAATGCTTTGTCCTACGGTTGGTGGCAAGATAGGATCTACAGTTTCAATGATCCAGACCATGTTGTGTTGAAGGATGCAACAGAAGGAGAGAACAGAGCGAGAATAACATCCGCAGTTATAACAGGGTTGTTCATTCTTGGAGACGATTACAGTGAGCAAGGGGACAAGAAGGCCAAAGAGAGAACTTTAAAGTATGCAACAAATCAACAAGTCAACTCTCTGGCAAACGGTCGGGCATTCAGGCCAGTTGAGGGTAATGGGGAAAAATCCGAAAATCTTTTTTATAGGATAAATGAGGATGGAACATCTGATTTTGCATTCTTCAACTATTCTGAGGAGGATATATTTCTTAATATTTCTGTGGAAAGGTTAGGATTATCCTCTGGTTGCCAATATATAGTTAAAGAGTTGTGGAGGGGGTCGGAAATGCCAGTGCAAAAACAATTGAAAATTACAATACCAGCCAAAGATGTATTGTTATTTAAATTTATTCAATTTTCGTAAGTAAGCTAATAAAACTAGCGAAAGTGGAATAAATTTAAGTCTAAACTAAAACTTTTCGGAGTGAACTTATTTATTAAATCATTAAACCCCAAAATGAATTATGAAGTGTAGAAAATTGATTTACATGATTTTCGTATTGTTTTTCAGCGTTGATTTAATAGCTCAGAAAATTGAGGTCATAGGCAAAGTGTGGGACGAAGTATTTAATCCGATTATTGGAGCTACTATACTGGAAAAGGGAACTAGCGATGGCATGGTGAGTAATATGAATGAGAATTTTACTTTGAGTGAGCAGGAGAACAGCATTCACTGTGTTTCTATTCAAACCTTAGAACTCTGGTATGAACAACCTGCAGAACAGTGGTTGGAATCTTTACCCATAGGTAACGGAAGACTTGGCGCGATGATCTATGGGGGAGTGGAAAGAGAAGTAATTGCCCTGAATGAATCGAGTGTATGGTCGGGAGAGTATAACCCGGATCAGGAAATACTGTTTGGCAAAGAGAAATTATCTGGCTTACGGAAACTTTTTTTTGAAGGAAAACTAGAAGAAGGAAATCAGATTGCCGGAGAATATCTAAAAGGAAACCAAAGTTCCTTTGGAACACACTTGCCCATTGGGGATATGATTATTGAATTGTGCCATCCTGAGGGAGAGATCACGAATTACAGGCGTAGTCTGAATTTGGAGGAAGCTATTGGAAGAATTGATTATAAGATCGGCCAAGTATCCTATTCTCGGGAATATTTGGCTTCCAATCCCGACGATGTATTGGTCTTCCGATTGACATCCGACAAATCGGGCAGTATATCTTTCGAATTGAAATTGGATTTACTCCGGAATGCGGAAGTTAGAGCAGAAACGAATAAACTTCTTATTGAGGGTGATGCGCTTTTTCCGAAACAAGGTAGAGGAGGTGTTTTATTCAATGGCTGCATATCATTAAAGACAACAAATGGTGAAATCACCCCAACTCAGAACTCATTGATTGTTGAAAATGCTGATGATGCTACGATTATTGTTGATTTTCGTACGAATTATAAAGACAAACAGTACAAACAACGTTGTGAGTCAACTATAACAAAAGCCGAGGGAAAAGATTTTAGTTTGATTAAAGAAAATCATTTGGACGATTACAAACCACTTTTCGATAGGGTTTCCTTATCGCTTGGTGAGAATAATAATAGCCATTTACCCACTGATATTCGTCTTGAAAGGATCAAAAAAGACTCTATCGATACAGGTTTTGATATGTTATTGTTTCAATATGGACGCTATCTGACTATCGCATCATCACGGGAAAATTCTCCTTTGCCGATTGCATTACAGGGATTTTTCAATGATAACCTGGCATGTAATATGGGTTGGACGAACGATTATCACCTCGATATAAACACCCAGCAGAATTATTGGTTAACCAATATCGGAAATCTGGGCGAATGTAATTATCCGTTGTTTTCCTACATCAAAGATTTATCGGTTCATGGGGCAAAAACAGTAGAAAAAATATATGGATGCGAGGGATGGACTGCACATACTACAGCAAATATTTGGGGATATACTGCTCCATCGGGAAGTATTTTGTGGGGTCTTTTCCCTACAGCCGGAACGTGGCTGGCTACCCATCTCTGGAGTCATTACGAATATACTCAGGACAAAGAATTTCTCAAAAACAGGGCTTATCCATTACTGAAAGGAAATGCTAATTTTTTGCTTGACTATCTGGTCGAAGATCCGAATACCGGCTACTTGGTTACCGGCCCGAGTATTTCTCCTGAAAACTCGTTTCTTTATAATGGTATGGAATTGTGTGCTTCGATGATGCCGACCTGCGATCGGGTATTGACTTACGAGATTTTTAGTAACTGTATAAAAACCTCTGAAATATTGGGTATAGATAATCTCTTTGCCGATTCACTTAGAGATGTTTTGAGCCAGTTGCCACCCATTAGATTGCGTGAAAATGGAGGAATCTGTGAATGGATGGAAGACTATGAAGAAGCGCATCCCAACCATAGGCATACTACCCATTTATTGGCTCTATATCCTTATTCACAGATATCATTGAATAAAACTCCGGATCTGGCGAAAGGAGCTCGGATAACTATTGAAAACAGGTTGGCTGCCGATGGATGGGAGGATACAGAATGGAGCCGTGCGAATATGATCTGTTTTTATGCTCGACTAAAAGACCCTGAAAAGGCATATAAGAGCATAGTGATGTTTGAAAAAACTTTCTTAGGGAATAACCTGTTGAGTATTTCTCCGGCGGGTATCGCAGGAGCTGAATCGGATATTTATGCTTTCGATGGGAATACAGCGAGCGCAGCCGGGATAGCGGAAATGCTTGTACAGGATCATGAGGGTTATATTGAGTTCCTTCCATGTTTGCCCAGAGAGTGGAGTAGCGGATATTTTGAAGGATTTCGCATTCGCGGAGGAGCAGAATTAGATCTTTATTGGGAAAAAGGCATTATTCAGAAAGCAAAGCTTACAGCATTATCTAATTATACTTTTAATATTAAAACCGATCATTTTGACCATGCAAAGTTCACTTTGAATGGTAAAACGATAATTCCAGAAAAATTGGAAAATGGTATTGTGAGTCTTTCATTAATGCAGGGCGATGTTTTAACAATTACCAGTTAAGGTACATGTTGTATGGCAGAGGGATTTGTATAGAATAACGGGAATAAATCTTTACAGCAATCAGCATTCGCCTATTGATTCGGGAAAGATTTACTCTGGTGATTTTCTTTTGAAAATAGGGATTAATCCTGTTGTTAATTTATCCAGACCGAGTGTTGTTTTGAAAATCCAGGCCCTATGAATGTAAATTAAATATGAGCTTAAAGTTATTTTTAATATGTGTGAAATTCAAACTGTTCCTCTCAATGATTCTATAGTTTTGTTTCGATCGAAAAACAAAACGGGATCTTTTATTGAGGTACTCAATTATGGTGCAACGCTTATTTCTGTTGTTGTTCCCGATAAAAACAAGAATTATAGAAATGTTGTTTTAAGATATAATGAAATATCCGATTATTTTTCAGATAAAAATTATTTGGGATGCACGGTAGGCCCCGTAGCTAATCGGATTTCATTCGCAACATATAAATTGGCAGGAAAAACTTTTTATTTGGAGAAAAATGATGGAATTCATTGCAATCATGGAGGTTTTTCAGGATTACATAAGAAAATATTTAATTACGATATTCAAGGGAATGAAATAATTTTATACACAGAAAGTCAAGATGGCGAAGGAGGTTTCCCGGGAAATGTTAAAGTTGTAGTCTCATATTCCTTTTCAGACCAAAATGAGATTATTATTAAATTCAAGGTAGAAACTGATAGCGTCACGCCTATAAACTTGACGAATCACACTTATTTCAATTTTTCTTTTTCTAGCAATATTTTGAATCATAGATTAAAAATTGAGTCCGAAGAATTTTTAGAAATGAGCGAGGATTTTATTCCTACGGGTAAAATTTTGTCGATAAAAGAAAATCCTGCTTACAATTTTGATGGGAAAAGAACAATTGGAAAAATGATGGAAGAAAAGAATGAATTTATCAAAGGATATAATGTATATTTTATTGCTAAAGATAAGAGTAGACAAATGAAAAAAGTTGCCACACTTGAAGAAGAAGAATCTGGCATCGAAATGTCTGTTTTGACAACAATGTCGGGATGTATGCTATATACAGGAGATTATCTTTCGCATCCTTTTACTCCTTTTGGGGCTTTATGTCTTGAGGCTCAATATTATCCGGATGCACCTAATCATAAAGATTTCCCTGATATTTTTTTAAAGTCGGGGAAAATTTGGGATGAAACGATCGTATATTCATTTATGTAGTTTGGATTAGTTGTGTCAGTTGTGATTCGATCAATTCTAATTGTTTTTGTTTTTTATTAATTGTTGTTGACTAAACGTCAAATAAAAGTTTACTCAAATGCAAAATTTTTAATTTGAGCACAGTCACCATAAATTATACAAACGATGAAATATTTTAATTATGTGTTTTTCTTTTTTCTATTGACGTCGTTCGCTGTTAATGGGCAGCAACATCTGCAAAGAATCGATCTTTCCGGTGAATGGCAATTTCAGATGGATCCTGAAGACAGAGGTAAAACGGAAAAATGGTATGAGACCACTTTACCGGAAACGGTTCGTTTGCCGGGTTCGATGGTTGAAAACGGAAAGGGATATGATATTACGTTAGAAACAAGATGGACCGGAAATTTTAATTCGGAGTGGTATAAAGATCCGAATTATGCTCCTTATTACCTCGACCCCAAAGGTGGTATCCGTTTCCCATTTTGGCTTCAACCTTTGAAGAAATATACCGGTGCAGCTTGGTATCGGAAGAAAGTAATCATTCCGAAAGATTGGGAAGAAAAAACGGTTCGATTAGTCTTGGAACGGCCGCATTGGGAATCGACGGTATGGGTAAACGGCGCGTTGGAAGGCACTCAAAACAGTTTGGCAACGCCACATGTTTTTACAGTTTCCCCTCATCTTAAGGTTGGCGAAAACGTGTTCACTATCCGTATTGATAACAGAATAAAGGATATTGATGTAGGGGTAAATTCACACAGTATTACGGATCATACCCAAACCAACTGGAACGGGATTGTGGGTGATATTTCGCTGAATCCAACAGGCAAGATACGATTTGAAAATGTAGAAGTGTTTCCTGATATCGAAAGTAAAGCTATAAAAATAAGAGCAACGGTAAATAACACTTTGCCGAAGGAACGGACAGCAATTTTCACCGTTTATGCTCAGCTCAAGAAGACAGGAGAGAAAACGGAAAGAAAATCATGGGAATTTCACCTGACTCCAGGTGAAAACGAGATAAAGATGGGGTATTCCTTGGGTGAAAATGCACTGCCTTGGGATGAGTTTAATCCCAACGTCTACGAGCTTTTTTTAACCCTGAAATCAGGGAAGGAGGTAGATGAGCATAAGGTTGATTTTGGCTTGAGGGAATTTAAAGTGAATGGAACACGTTTTGTTGTTAATGGTCGACCGGTTTTTCTTAGGGGTACGTTGGAATGCGCCATTTTTCCAAAGACAGGGTATCCTCCGACAGGTCCAGAATACTGGAGAAAGATTTACAGTGCGGTGAAAGCACATGGTTTGAATCATGTTCGTTTTCATTCATGGTGTCCGCCTGAGGCAGCTTTTGATGTTGCCGACGAGATGGGCGTTTACTTGCAAGTAGAATGTTCCTCCTGGGCTAATCAAAGTACCCAATTGGGGAGCGGTTTGCCTGTCGATCAATATATTTGGGATGAAAGCAAGCGCATCGTAAAAGCTTATGGCAATCATCCTTCATTTGTAATGATGGCTTACGGGAATGAACCGGGAGGGCCTCATCACAGTGAGTTTCTTACAGAGTTTGTCACTTATTGGAAAGAAACGGACAATCGTAGGGTATATACGAGCGCTGCCGGCTGGCCTGAATTGGAAGTAAATGATTATCATAATATTCCGAGGCCACGAATTCAAGGATGGGGTGAAGAGTTAAATAGCATTATTAATGCTGAGCCACCCCGGACGGATTATGATTGGTCGAAAAAATTACCGGGCGACGGGAAACCGGTGATAAGTCACGAAATAGGGCAATGGTGCGTATATCCCAATTTTAAAGAAACAGCCAAATATACCGGTGTATTGAAACCTAAAAACTTCGAAATTTTTCGTGAAAGTTTAGGAGCTCATCATATGGAACATTTAGCTGACAGTTTTTTGCTGGCATCCGGAAAGTTACAAGCTTTATGTTACAAGGCAGAAATTGAAGCAGCCCTTCGTACTCCCGGTTTTGCCGGATTTCAGTTACTCGATTTACATGATTTCCCTGGTCAGGGGACAGCATTGGTAGGAGTATTGGATCCTTTCTGGGAGGAAAAAGGTTATATTTCGCCCAAAGAATACCGGCAATTTTGTAATGCTACTGTTCCGCTGGTTCGACTTGAAAAACGAATATTTACTGAAGGTGAAACAATGACCGCTACTATTGAGGTGGCTCATTTTGGCGAAAAACCTCTTCTGGCCATTAATCCAACGTGGCAGCTTGCTCAAGACGGTAAAATAGTAGCGAAAGGGGAACTGGGCCAACGGGACATTCCTATCGGGAATGCTATTTCATTGGGGAGCATTGTTTATCCATTTGAAAGAGAAAACAGGCCTAGGAAACTTACGCTTATTATAAAAGTAGGTGATTTTGAAAACTCGTGGGATATTTGGGTTTATCCTGACGATCAGGAAATTGAATTGGCGGATATTAAAGTGGTTGAGAATCTCGACAGATCCACTTTGGAATATTTACAGAATGGCGGAAAGGTATTGCTCAGTCTCGGTAAAGGTAAGGTGTCTCCGGAAATGGGCGGAAACGTAGGGGTTGGTTTCTCGAGTATTTTTTGGAATACGGCCTGGACTGGAAACCAGAAACCTCACACTCTCGGAATTTTGTGTAATCCTGAACATCCCGCTTTAAAATTATTCCCTTCCGAGTACCATTCGAATTGGCAATGGTGGGATGCCGTAACTCATGCCGATGCCATTCAATTGGATTCATTACCGGTAGAATTGAAACCTATTGTTCGGATTATTGACGATTGGGTGACTAACCGTCGACTGGCGTTGATTTTCGAGGCTAAAGTAGGTGAGGGAAGTATTTTGGTATGCGGTACGGATCTTATAAATAATCTTTCTGTCCGACCAGAGGCTCGGCAATTAAAAACCAGTTTGATCACATATATGCAAAGCGATCAATTTAACCCTTCTGTTCCGATAAATTTAGATATGTTGAAAAAAATAATTAAGTAAAATTCAACAAATTGTCAGAATAGTATATTTAGGTGTAGTGGTCAAAAGTATTGATATTATTCTCTGTAATGCTTATCTATAGGGTATTACAGAGAATAATAGTTTCGAATCGAATCACTTAGTTGATCTTCAAGAAGCCCATTATTCTTTTGATTGTAAATTTATTTTCATTCGGTCCATCCTATATCGTATTTTTAAAAAACAAGAATATCTGTTCCAAAAAGAATTGAGATGATGACTCCCATTTGTTCATCAACTTCTTGAAGTTGAATTCGGATGCTGTGGACATACCAATCGATCTCATCTATTCAATAAGGCTATATTCGACATTCCGTTATAGCTTTTCTAATTTCATTTCCATATTCGCTATAAATTCCTTTTGGCTAACTCCAATTTTAGTTGATGATTGCGGTAGGGGTCAAAATGTTGCCCCTATCGCAATTGCGGACTTAATATATTTTTCTTATAGATTCAAATAACAGCGTTTAAATTTTCCATTTTTATGCTGAACTGTAGAAAGGCTTACTTCGCTACAAGAGCCAAGGAAAATACATGATTTCGTAGAATTTACTCCAAAGAGTGTCTGTGTATGCGCTATTTTTCTAATGAAGTTAGATTTCATTGAGCAACTTCTTGGCTTCATTCAATCGATTCGGCCAATCGGCAGAGGGTTCAAGCGTGATGAAATACGCGATAGCTTCTTCCATTCGGTTGAGTTTAGCCAATGATTCGGGTGTATTTTCTTCCGCGTATTTTTTACGCAATATGCGGATTTTTTCTGCATCCTGAATACCTTCCACCAGCCGCTCGAAGCGGATAGAACTTCGCGCATCGGGATAGACGATATACGTATCACCCGCAGGCCAGGTTCTGAAGCGCGAATCGATCAACGGGTTTTCGACCCACGAGTTGTAGGCCCAGCGCAGAAAACCGTCGAAATCGGCAGCAACGGCATGCCATGCTGCATAAACCGATTCTGCCGAGGCGGAGAAGGTAAACATGTTGGGGAATTTGTCGGAACAACACACATAATAGGTGGTGACCAGCCCTTTGGCTCTCCTAGCGGCGATTTCTTCCTTGGGAACAATGTTGCCGACTCCCACGCTGATATCTTTTATCCACGGATATTGTCGGTAGCTCTTGTGATTGTCGGCCAAAGCAATACCCAGTTCCGGAGCAGCGTTTTCCAATATTTTCAACGCAGCCTGCATATCGGCGGGTGCACGTTCGTCCATGGCTATATTGGTTTTCTCCAACCATCCTTTGCTGCGAAGATGCCGGCTGAAATCTTTCAAGAACGGGGTCCACAGTTCCGCATATTCTTTCGATTGGGCATCCAGCTCTACGGTTACCAATTCGCCTTTTTTCTCATCATTATAATGCAGTTGGTTGTTCCAAGTGAGCAACGAGTAACAATTGATCATTTTATCGATACCCAGATCCATCATAAATTGTACCCATTTATCGAAAACGGTGTAGTCGTAACTCCAGCTTCCATCCCTGTTTTTCGTCCAGATAATCATATCGGCATACGCATCGTAACACTGATGGTTCCAGGGATCTTTGTTCAGTGTTGCGGTAATTACTTTCTGTCCTGCATCGGCCAGCATTTTCATCAACGGTTTCATCTTTTCGAAATGGGCATCGCTCCAAAGTTGCAAATCGTGTACTCGCGCAACGGCCGAAGGATGCTGCCACAGATCGAGGTGATATACCCATTCCGATGGTTCGGGAAGCACTTGGTCTATAACATTCAGTTCAATTTCGAAATCCTCCACCAAACGGTTGTTGGCATACAGCTTCAACTTACCTTTATAGTTGCCGGCAACAGCATCGGAGGGGATCTTAAAGGTAAGCCAGACCGGCCTTGCGGTTTTTGCTTCCATATCGAAGCACTCCAGGTTATCGAGCATATCCGGTGCAAGTGAGGCCGCAAAATCTTCCGGTTTGCGGTAACCGCAACCGGGACCAAACTCATCGGTCATTACATAACGCACAAACCGCGCCTGGGCAACCGATGCCGGCAGTTTGTTTTCACCCGACTCGAAGTCGGTAAACGCCAATGCTATCTGAGGGGTATTTTCTGCCGACCATAAAAGCAGTTGAGACGACACTTTTTCTCCTTTCCAACCGGTAACCGTTGCATTCTTGATGAGTGGCACACGGGGTGCTACCGATTTAGGCAGCTTGTCGTCGATGTTTATAAATGCAGCCTGCAAACCGGAAGGTACATCCGACCAGTCGGATAGCGTGTCGTTTGTGGGGTCGGGCATTTCTGCAAAATTGAAACACGTTTTTTTGGGTTGTTTGTTTTCACACGAGATAGGGTTTAAAACCGTTAATCCTAACACGATGCATACCGCCAAGCGGTTAAATGGAGTTGATACTTTCATAATTTTATTTTTCATTTTTGACATGAGCGATAGGAATCCGGATGGATCAGTGAATGGCTTTGACAAATATTTTCCAATGTTCATCGGTCATTCGGCCGGGTGTGAACAAACAGATGCCGGTTGCTCCATTTTTTATGGATGCCTTGATGGCTTTTCCCAGTTCTTTGGGTGTTAAACCATGATTTTCGGGATCCGGCTCAAAAACCTTATTGGCAGGATTGGGGCAGATGAATAAACCGCTGTATACCTTGCTTCTTCCTTGGACTGCTTTCACTTCTTCTTTGGTGATTTTTCCGATCCAACGGACATCTTCAAGATAAAAATCGTTGTAATTCATGGGATAAAAAGCGTCCAGGTTCCATTTATTCCATTCTTGGCGTACGATTTTTTTGGCTATCGAAGGACCCGGAAATACGGCTGCCGATATTGTTTTTCCTTCTTTGTGGACGGCATCGGCCAGTCGGTTGACGATTCGGGTGATCTGATCGTAACGAAACTGTTTCCATTCGGGAACGGCAGAAGGATCTTTCACTTGACGGATATCGATGCCGGTTTGCGCTTTGAAATGAGCAACACACGAATCGCAATAGCAGTAGTCGAATTGCGGATATTCGCGATCCATCACGAGGTTGTACTTTTTCCATAATCCGCGGGCAAGAATCACATCGGGGAAACGGATATAATCCAAGTGAATCCCATCGACATAGGGCACGTTGGCAATATGGACATACAATTCTTCCAGAAACCGGTAAACTTCTTCGCGTTCAGGACAAAGGAAAGTGTAATGGGGAACGTATGCCGGATGGGTGAGGGCCGATTCGCCCCGAGCGTTGACGGCGTACCATGAGGAATCCAATTTGTTGGAGTAGGCTTGTACCATTGCGGGAATCCAGGCATGAAATTCAAGTCCGGCTTCATGGGCTAATTTTCCCACGCGTTCATACGTAGCGGGGTCATGTCCCCCATTGTACATCAGGGCATCGATCCCTTTGGCTTTGAGATCGGCAAAATAAGCGGCAATTTCGTTGTCGGTGGCTTTTCCCGGACCGCCCAACCAGGCATGCACCGGTATTTTTTTTGCTTGAACACCAAACGAAGCCGTCATCAGTGATAAAAGGAGAATAAGTGTTTTTTGCATTTTTTTAAATTTTTGTTTATTGGTGTTAATTATTTTCGATCACTTGCCCTTCTTCGGTATAAAGAGAAATGGGTCCGTCGAGCAATACGGCTATTACCGTACCGCGCGGATCGAGCACCCTTTCGGGCACATCGATATAGACAATACCGGGAACTTGGCTCCAGTAGAGTTTTCCAACTATTCGATGATGCAATTTGGTGGCGTTTCCAACCACCCATATGCGGTTGATGGGATTTTTTAGGCCTTTCACCACCAATGGACCGTTGGGTTTGCCGTTAATCAACAAATACAGGATGGTCTTGTCTTCGGAAAGCATGGAAGGGCCGGCGTAGTGAAGGGTGGAAATCCCTTTTTGCCAATTGCCGACTAAGGGGATGTGTTTATCTACCCATTGCTTATCTTGTTGAAGATAATCGATAAACGATTGGGTTAAGGAGGTTTCTTCTGATGGGGTTTTTAATTTTAACGGTTCGGTAAAATCGATGGCTACTACCGTCATTATCGGATCTGCGGCATTTTCGGGAATCGAAATATATAGTGTTCCTGTGGTGTTTTCCTTTTCAATTGCCGGCTTGACTTTGCTACCCACAATGCGGACATTTTTTATTTCCGAATCGAGTCCTTTGATACAAATTGGTGCAGTGGGAAAATGGTCGATGTAGAGATAAAGGGTCCGGCTGTTTTTGCTCAATGCGGTTGGGCCGAAAAAGTGACCTTCGGGTATGCCTTTTCGTGTTCCGTAAATGGCTTCTTGATGTTTGGACGTCCATCGGCCAAAAGCGTTGAGAATATCGATTTCTTCTTGAGGAAGTGTGCCATCTTCCTTTGGACCAACATCCAACAACAGATTGCCGCCCTTGCTGATGCAGTCCACAAAGGTCCATATCAACTGATAGGGGGTCTTGTAGTTATGGTCGTTATGCTGATATCCCCAGCTGTCGTTCATCGTCA
>CAYUIY010000009.1:0-37089 GCA_964444915.1 uncultured Dysgonomonadaceae bacterium | reverse complement strand
CCTATTCGTCTATCGGCTAGGACGCAAGATTTTCATTCTTGAAAGAGGGGTTCGATTCCCCTATAGGCTACTCCAATTAATAAAAAGAAGCTAAAAATATGGCAAATAATAAATCGGCAGAAAAAAGAATCAGACAAGCAAAAACTCGTCGATTATCCAATCGTTATGCAGCTCGTTCCACAAGAACTGCAATTCGTAAGCTGCGTAATACAACTTCCAAAGAGGAAGCTTTACAAATGTATCCACGGGTATGTTCTATGGTGGATAAGCTTGCCAAGAAAAATGTGATACATCGTAATAAAGCTAATAATCTTAAAGCGAAGATGGCGGCTCATGTTAATAGCCTGACATGATTTTTTTAGATTAATTCCATATAATTGAAGCCGAGCTTTTGTGAGTTCGGCTTTTTTTATGTTCGGTTGTGGAGGCTGTTTGGTCATAGGGGAGGACTCTTTGCTTTGCTTATTTTATCGGTGGATTTTTTTGTTTTCATAAGTGCTAAAAATCAAGGTAATATAATGGATATAAAAGGGTTGAAAAACTTGTCATTTAGGCGTTTTTTTTGTATATTTGTAGGTCAAATAAATTGATTTTGAACGGGTTTAACGTATTAATTTTTAACGACATAAAATGACTGAAAAACAAAAACAATCGGTAAGTACGGCGTATTCTGCGCAAAATATCCAAGTGCTTGAAGGTTTGGAGGCCGTTCGTAAACGGCCTGCAATGTATATTGGAGATGTAAACGAAAGAGGTTTACATCATTTGGTTTATGAGGTGGTTGACAACTCCATCGATGAAGCACTTGCTGGTTATTGCAAGGAAATTAATGTGATTATTAATGAAGATAATTCCGTTACCGTTAAAGATGATGGGCGAGGTATCCCCGTGGATTTTCACGAAAAAGAGAAAAAATCGGCTCTTGAAGTTGTTCTTACGGTACTGCATGCCGGGGGGAAGTTTGACAAGGGAACCTATAAAGTTTCCGGAGGTCTTCACGGTGTAGGTGTTTCTTGTGTAAATGCTTTGTCGTCTTATCTAAAAGTAGAAGTCCATCGAAATGGAAAGATATATATGCAGGAATATTCACGTGGAAAACCTTATATGGATGTAAAGATAATTGGAGAAACAGATAAGACAGGTACAATTATTACATTCAAACCGGACGATACTATTTTTAAAGTATTGGAGTTTCGTTATGATATTCTTGCAACACGTTTGCGCGAGTTGGCTTTTCTGAATGCAGGGATAACACTTACAATTATCGATAAAAGGGTAGTTAAAGAAGATGGATCGTACAGAAGCGAACGGTTTTATTCAGAAAAAGGATTAAAAGAATTTGTACAATATATCGATCGAACTAAAGAGCCTTTGATCTCCGAGCCGATTCATATTGTAACAGAAAAGCAAGGAATTCCTGTAGAAATAGCAATGACATACAATACTTCTTTCAATGAGAATGTATTTTCATATGTCAACAATATTAATACAATAGAAGGGGGAACTCATCTGACGGGTTTCCGTCGCGGACTTTCGCGTACGCTAAAAAAATATGCCGAAGATTCCAAAATGCTTGAAAAAGCAAAGGTGGAAATTAGCGGAGAAGATTTTCGGGAGGGATTAACTGCTGTTTTATCGGTAAAAGTAGCAGAGCCGCAGTTTGAAGGTCAAACAAAAACCAAGTTAGGAAATAGCGAAGTAATTGGTGCTGTTGATCAAGCAATCGCCGAAGCATTGGGATATTATTTGGAAGAACATCCCAAAGAAGCGAAAATTATTATAGAAAAAGTTGTATTAGCTGCAACGGCACGTCATGCTGCACGCAAGGCTCGCGAGATGATACAGCGCAAATCGCCCTTATCGGGTGGGGGATTGCCGGGTAAATTGGCTGATTGTTCAGAGAAAGATCCCGAAAAATGCGAAATTTTCCTCGTGGAGGGAGATTCTGCAGGCGGAACAGCCAAGCAGGGACGAGATCGCAACTTCCAAGCTATCCTTCCGCTTCGTGGTAAAATTTTAAATGTGGAAAAAGCCATGCCACATAAGGTATTGGAAAGCGAGGAAATTCGCAATATCTATACCGCCTTGGGCGTTACCATTGGAACGGAAGAGGATCCTAAAGAATTGAATCTAGAGAAACTTCGTTATCATAAAATCATTATTATGACCGATGCCGATGTGGACGGAAGCCATATTGCTACATTGATTCTTACCTTTTTCTTCCGACATATGCGGCCTTTGATCGAAAGGGGATATGTGTACATTGCGACCCCTCCTTTGTATCTTTGCAAAAAAGGGAAAATCGAAGAATATTGCTGGGATGAACGTCAGCGTCAGGCTTTCATCGATAAGTATGCGGACGGGAACGAAAATGCCATTCATTCTCAGCGTTATAAAGGGTTAGGCGAAATGAATGCCGAACAACTTTGGGAAACCACGATGAATCCGCAGCGCCGAACATTGCGTCAGGTAACCATCGAGAATGCGGCCGATGCCGATATGGTTTTTTCCATGTTGATGGGAGAGGATGTAGGACCTCGTCGCGAGTTTATCGAAGAAAATGCCACCTATGCAAACATTGATGCATAAAACCCTTTTACAAGCAATTATATAAATGATTCGCCCTCCTCTACTCAAACCCTCAGACAAGGCGGTTATCGTTTCCCCTGCGGGGAAGATAGACGAAGATATTGTCGATAAAGCCGCTGTTATTCTTCGTGAATGGGGGCTTAAGGTAGAGGTGGGCGAAAATGCTTTATGTAGTGTTGGTCATTTTAGTGGGTCGATAGAGCAGCGGCTGTTTGATTTGCAAAAAGCAATGGATGATAGCGAAGTCAAATTGATTTTTTGTTCGCGTGGTGGATATGGCACGGTACATTTGCTCGACAGACTCAGTTTTGAGGGAATGATTCAAAACCCCAAATGGGTAGTGGGATATAGCGATATCACTGCCCTTCATTCTGCCTTGCAAAGCAACGGCATTATTTCCATTCATGGCCCTATGGCAAAACATTTTGCCGAAGAGGGTGCATCGGATAAGGCAGTGATGTATACCAAAACTGTTTTAACCGAAGGGCGGATCAATTATGAAATTTCTGCGGCCGAATATAGCTATTTGAATCGACCGGGGAATGCTTCCGGACAGCTTTTCGGAGGTAATTTATCTGTTTTTTGTAGTATTTTAGGCTCAAAATATGCCGTTATTCCAAGAAATGGCATTCTTGTTATTGAAGATATCGGGGAAGAGCCCTACCGGGTAGACAGAATGATCTATCAATTGAAGTTGGCAAGGGTTTTCGATAGAATAAAAGGACTCGTAGTCGGCTGTTTTACCGATTATGTTGAAGATAAAGAGATGTATAGACCACTTTACGAATCCATCATGGCTGCAGTAAGTGAATATACGTTTCCTGTTTGTTTCGGTTTTCCTGTGGGGCACGTTAAAGATAATTTTCCTGTGTTGATGGGAGCTGACACTGTATTAACAGTTACAAACGATCAGATTTTTTTCACCCAAGAATAAATACATTAGTAAAATCAATGAAAAAATATCACAGCATTTTTTGTATTACTATAATTGCAGTAGGATTGTCGTTGATTGTCTCGTGCAATTCGTGCAAGAAACAAAAAGACATGGTTCAGCAAGAAGTAATTGAACAGTATGTTCAAGTTTCTCCCGAATTCAATGCCGATAGTGCTTACCGTTATGTAGAAAAACAAGTGAGTTTTGGTCCCCGCGTACCTAATTCCGATGCCCATCGCGCTTGTGGTGATTATTTAACAGCGCAACTCTCCTTATTTGGTGCGCAAGTAACCGAACAAAAAGCCGATATCAGATATTATGACGGGAATACCCTTCATATGCGGAATATTATCGGAAGTTATCAACCGGAAAAAGCAAAACGTATCTTGCTTTTTGCTCATTGGGATACTCGTCCATGGGCCGACAGGGAAACCGATCCCGATAAACAGAAACAACCTATTCTTGGGGCCGATGACGGTGCTAGTGGGGTGGGAGTTTTGTTGGAAATTGCCCGTCAATTGCAACAAAAACCTACCGCTGTGGGAATCGATATTATTTTTTTTGATCTCGAGGACGGTGGCCAACCTGTTTTCGATACCCATACCGTACCCGGGGAATGGTGGTGTTTGGGATCGGAATATTGGGCAAAAAATCCTCACGTTCCCAAATATAAGGCTTCGTACGGCATTTTATTGGATATGGTAGGTGCCCCCGATGCTACGTTTATGAAAGAAGGCTATTCTGTACAATACGCAGCCAACATAGTGGGAAAAATCTGGCGCACGGCTGTCAATTTAGGTTACGGACAGTTTTTCATTAGTCGTAATAACGGATACGTTACCGACGATCATTTGCCTGTGAATAAACATCATCGTGCGCCGGCTGTCGATATCATCAATATCAAAGACAATACTTCTACAGGTTTTCCCTCTCACTGGCATACTCACAATGATGATATGGATATTATTAGTCGTAGTACACTAAAAGCAGTAGGACAAACTGTGATGGAAGTAATTTATTCAGAAAAAGGTGTGTGAATGAACAATTTTTTGGTTAAACAGATTTATGAAAACAATCGACGAAGTACAAAAGGAAATTATTGACGAATTCAGTGTCTTTGACGACTGGCTGGATAAGTATTCTTTTATTATAGAACAGGGAAATTCACTAGAGCCGTTGGACGACAAATATAAAACCCCTGAAAATCTTATTGAAGGATGCCAAAGCAGGGTGTGGTTGCAAACAACTTATCGTGATGGACGGCTTTATTTCCAGGCAGATAGCGATGCCGTGATCGTGAAAGGATTGTTGGCATTGGTACTCAGGGTTTTTAATGGTCGCACTCCCGATGAAATTATCAATGCCGATCTGCACTTTATGGAGGAAATTGGTCTCACCAAACATCTTTCACCCACCCGTGCTAATGGACTGCTTGCGGTTATTAAGCAAATACGGTTTTATGCCATTGCTTATAAAGCAAAGGAAGAAAGTACACAAAGCGCTTCTTGAAAAATTATTTATTCGATATATGCCAACGTGCAGCTTGTTGGCGGATTATTGCTGATAAAATTTTAAGTGATTTGTTGGAATTAAGCCGATACTTCGTTTACAAGTGGTTTACCGTCAAAGAAATCCTGAATATTCTGCAGGGTTATCCGTGCGATTTCGGAAAGCGCTTCCTTCGTGAAAAAAGCCTGATGTGAGGTTACAATGACATTATTAAATATTAGAAGGCGAGCAAGAATATCGTCGTCGATGACGATATTGGAGTAATCTTCATAGAAATAATCACCTTCTTCTTCGTAAACGTCAAGTCCTGCACAGCCTACTTTTTTATCTTTTAGCCCTTCAATCAAATCTTTCGTATTAATGAGTTTTCCCCTCCCTGTATTGATGATCATTACCCCTTCTTTCATTTTATCGATCGAATCTTTGTTGATAAGATACTCCGTTTCTTTGGTTAAAGGACAGTGAAGTGATATGATATCCGAATTTCGGTACAATTCGTCCAGCGAAGTATATTGAATGCCATTTTTTTCAGCAAATTCCGTATCGGGGTAGAGATCATATACCAATACATTCATTCCCATGCTTTTGAGAATTTGTGCTACAATTTTACCAATTTTTCCGGTACCGATTATTCCGGCAGTTTTCCCATTCATTTCAAAACCTATCAATCCTTCAAGAGCAAAATTGCCTTCGCGTGTCCGGTTGTAAGCCCTGTGGATTTTTCTGTTTAAGGTCAGTATAAGAGCAAGTGTATATTCGGCAATGGAGTGTGGAGAGTAAGCCGGAACGCGAACTACTTTGATTCGGTTTTTTGCTGCTTTTAAATCTACATTGTTATATCCTGCGCATCGTAAAGCGATGAGTTTTATTCCATTTTCCACCAGGATATCAATTACCTCGGCATCTACTTCAGCGTTTACAAAGATGCAAACCACGTCAAATCCTTTGGTCAGTATAGCATTGTCTTTATTTAGATGGCTTTTGTAAAATTTTATTTCAAATCCATATTGTTGATTTTTTTCGAGAAAAAATGCTTTATCATACGATTTTGTATCAAAAAACGCAATTTTTGGTTTCATTTTTTTTAAAATTTTGAGTTCCGATTCTATAATAACGTATTTACCGCAATGATAGTTCAGATGGTAGACTAATTTTATTGCTGACCCAAAAAAATAAAGTATGTTTGAGATGAATAGGTGGTAAAATTGTATCTTTGTCTGAAAAAAGAAGTGAAAGGATGAAAATTCAAATCATTAACGGTCCCAACCTGAATTTGCTCGGTGTGCGCGAACCCAACATATATGGCAACATTTCCTTTGCAGAGTATTTTACTCAATTGCAAGAGATTTTTTCTGATGTTGAACTCGAATATTTTCAATCCAATATCGAAGGAGAAATCATTAATAAAATCCAGGAAGCAGGTTTTGGCTGCGACGGTATTGTGCTGAATGCTGCAGGTTATACGCACACTTCCGTGGCTATTCGCGATGCCATTAAGGCCGTTCCTGCACCGGTAGTCGAGGTACATGTATCCAATGTTTTTGCCCGTGAAGAATTTCGTCATCGGTCAATGATTTCTTCCGTATGCAGGGGAGTGATTGTTGGTTTTGGTCTCGATTCTTATCGTTTGGCTATTGAAGCGCTTACAGGTAAAAACAAAAAGTCATAACGGGCATTTTTATTTCAATAGATTTCTCGTTTTGTCTATTTTATACAAGAAAAAAGAACACGACAAAAAAAAGAAGAATATGCATAAACATACAAAAATTATAGCCACCATTTCCGATCAACGGTGCGATATTTCTTTCATTCAACAGCTTTTTAATGAAGGAATGGATGTGGTGCGGATGAATTCAGCACATTTGAATGAAGAGGGATTTTTAAAAATTGTCAATAATGTTCGAGCAGTCTCCAATCGCATTGCTTTGTTGCTCGATACCAAAGGACCTGAAATCAGGACGACAATAGTTGAAGCGCCGATAGAATTGTATGCAGGCGATCTTATTCGTATTGCTGGCAATCCCAATGGTGTTTCTTCGCGTGAGGTGATTTATGTTTCTTACCCCGATATTGCCAAAGAGATGCAGGCGGGAGAGGATATTTTGATTGACGATGGTGAAATCGATCTAAAAGTGGAGGAGGTTCACCCCGATTATGTATTGTGTAGAGTGAAAAACGATGGTGTTGTGGGAAGCCGAAAGAGTGTGAATATTCCGGGAGTCCGCATCAATCTCCCGACAATAACCGAACGCGACCGCAGATTTATTCGTCTTGCTGTTGAAAGCGATATCGATTTTATTGCCCATTCATTTGTACGAAACAGAGAAGATGTAATGGCTGTACAAAAAATACTCGATGAATATAACAGCCCTATTAAAATTATTGCTAAAATTGAAAATCAGGAGGGAGTGGATAATGCTGACGAAATTTTGGAGGTGGCCTATGGAATTATGGTTGCTCGGGGCGATTTAGGTATTGAAGTGCCTCAGGAAAAGATTCCCGGTATTCAACGCATATTGATTCGTAAAGCTATTCACCATCAAAAACCCGTTATTGTGGCAACGCAGATGCTGCATTCGATGATCGAAAATCCACGCCCTACGCGTGCTGAAATCACAGATATTGCCAATGCCGTTTTTTGTAGCACAGATGCTATGATGCTTAGTGGCGAAACGGCTCACGGTAAATATCCCATTGAAGCGGTGCGCACCATGACAAAGGTATCGCACGAGGCCGAAAAAACGAAACTGGAAGAAAACTATATCCCTATACTTTACGATTCCGAGGAAGCCTATGACGTTACTTCATACCTTGCCGAACAAGCGGTGAAATCGGCGGTAAAATTAAATACAAAAGCAATTATTACCGACAGTCATAGCGGTCGTACAGCGCGTATATTGGCGGCATTTCGGGGTAGAAGTCCGGTTTTTGCAGTAACAACGAGCGAGCGTTTGGCACGCGAACTCTCATTGTCATATGGCATATGGGCCGAATATCAACCGGGAGGTGGTGCTGATAATATGAAAGAGAGCCGAAGAGCATATTACGTTAATGCCGTAAAAAAATTGATGGAGAGTGGCATGATTAAACCCGAAGACAGGGTAGCCTATTTGGGTGGAAGTTTTGGTGAAAAGGGAGGAACAACTTATATCGATATTAACGAGGCATGGAAGATTCTTCAAGCTACAGAGAATTATTATTTACCCGATTTCACAACAGAAAAATAAATAATAGCGTTGTTTGGTATAAGTACGTTAATAATTTTTTTAAAGCATAGGTATGCATAATGGATGTAAGTGAGGAATATATAAAAGAATATATACTTTCACATTCTGATCCCGAACCCGATTTGTTGAAAAAACTCCGACGTGATGCTCATCTGCATTTACTGCGTCCACGCATGATAGCCGGTCATTTGCAAGGTCGACTGCTAAAGATGTTTGTGCGCATGATATGTCCCACACGCATTTTGGAAATAGGAACCTATACCGGCTATTCTGCTATCTGTCTGGCTGAAGGATTGCCCGAGGAGGGGCATCTTTATACAATTGAGATCGACGATGAAATGGAAGATTTTATCCGAAAATACCTCGATCAATCGGAACAAAAAGAAAAAATATCTCTTCACATCGGTGATGCATTAGATATTATTCCTACATTTAAGGATAATTTTTTCGATTTGGTGTTTATTGATGCTGATAAACGAAAATATTGGGAATATTTTGAGACAGTATTTCCGAAAGTACGCCCGGGAGGATTTATCTTTGTAGATAACACGCTTTGGAACGGCAAAGTGCTGGCAGAAAATCAGAATCGGGATCCTCAGACGAAAGGGATTTTAGAATTTAACGATAAGTTGGCAAATGACGATCGAGTGGAAAAAGTGATGCTTCCTATTAGGGATGGATTGACCCTCATTCGAAAAAAATAAAAAGATATGAAACCAAACAGAGAACAAAAAATAAATCGTTTAATACAGAAAGAGTTGAGTGAACTCTTTTTGGAGGAGACGCGAAAAACAAAAGGCGTAATTATTTCGGTGACTCATGTGCGCGTATCGCCCGATTTAAGTGTTGCTCATGTTTATTTGAGTATTTTTCCTCCGGAAAAAGCCGAAGAGTTGCTGAAAAATATCACGGAAAACGTTAAGTCTATACGTTATGACCTTGGTACGCGCATCGGGAAACAGTTGCGAATTGTGCCGGAGTTGATATTTCATCTCGATGACTCACTCGATTATATCGAGAAAATCGATAAATTGTTAAAAAACGAATAAAGCAAGTCGGTATTGAATCTTCCGTTTTTTGTTGCACGAAGGTATTTATTTTCAAAGAAATCGCATAACGCCATCAATGTTATCTCATTGATATCGGTGATCGGCATTGCTGTAGCCACAATGGCTATGGTGTGTGTGTTGTCGGTTTTCAACGGTTTCGGAAGCATTGTAGAAGGCATGTTTAGCGCTTTCGACCCCGACTTGAAAATCACCATAAAGGAAGGCAAGGTTTTTGATTACCACACGTCTGAGTTCGATAAAATATTGTCGTTGGGCGAGATTGATCTGATATCGGAATCGCTGGAAGAAAATGCGTTGATAGTATATGAAGATCGACAGGCGCCGGTTTTAGTGAAAGGAGTTTCGGAGGATTTTAAATACCTTGCTGAGATGGAAAAGCTGATTATTGATGGTTCTTTCCAACTGCGTGAAGGGCCTGTTGATTATATTACGCTTGGAGCAGGCTTGGCTGTTACGTTGGGAGCGCGTGCCGGATTTGTTCAACCCATTTTTATTTATGCTCCTAAACGCAACGTGCAGGTGAACTTGGCCAATCCTGCAGGTGCATTTATAATGGAAGCTGTTCAGATTGGAGGAGTATTTAGCCTGAATCAGCCCGAATACGATGAAAATATGGTCATTATACCCATTGAATTGGCCCGAGAGCTTTTTCAATACGACACAGAAGTGTCGTCGCTCGATATCAAATTAAAACCGGGGGCTTCTGTAAAAGAGGTAAAAGAAAAAATTTGTCGTATATTAGGCGATCAATACGTGGTTGAAGATCGATACGAACAGCAAAAAGAGTCGTACAATATGCTTCAGATCGAAAAATGGGTAACGTTTTTAATCCTTGCTTTTATCCTTTTAATAGCGGTTTTCAATGTAGCGGGATCACTCTCCATGCTGATTGTGGAAAAGAGGGAGGATATTCGCAGTTTTCGTAATATGGGGGCATCCGATCAGCTGATTTTGCGTATTTTTCTGTATGAAGGATGGCTTATCGCTTTTTTTGGAATTGTTTCCGGTATTGTTATCGGTCTGATTTTGTGTTTGGTTCAACAATATTTTGGCTTGCTGCGTCTTGGCGATACGCCGGGAGCTTACATTGTGGAAGCCTATCCGGTTGTGGTGAAAGCAACGGATATTCTCATTGTTTTTGTTTCTGTGAGCATCATTAGTTTTCTCACTATTCTTTATCCGATACGAAATTTGAAGAAATATTTAAAAACGACAGTATAATATGAATATTGCAATTGTAGGTACCGGTTATGTTGGCTTGGTTTCGGGTGCATGTTTTGCCGAAATGGGAGTCAACGTATTTTGCGTGGACATTAACGCAGAAAAGATTGAAGGATTGAAAAACGGAGTCATTCCTATTTATGAACCCGGGCTGACCAATATCGTTCAGCGCAACTACGATGCCGATCGGTTGCATTTTACTACCGATTTGCCGTCAGTTTTGAATGATATGGATATGGTTTTTATTGCTGTGGGAACACCTTCCGATGAGATGGGAAATGCGGATTTGTCTGCCGTTTTTGAAGTGGCAAAAACCATTGCTGATAACCTTTCTCGTTATGTGTTGATTGTGACGAAAAGTACGGTTCCGGTAGGAACTACTTATCGAATAAAAGAGTTGATTCGTAAACGCTTAGATGATCGCGGCTTATCGGATCTTGAATTTGATGTGGCTTCCAACCCCGAATTTTTGAAAGAAGGTGCCGCTGTAGAAGATTTTATGAGCCCCGACAGGGTAGTGGTTGGTGTGGAAACCGAACGGGCAAAGGAATTGATGAGTAAACTTTATCGTCCGTTTCTTCTGAGCAATTTTCGGGTGATATTCATGGATATTTTGTCGTCCGAAATGACTAAATATGCTTCCAATGCTATGCTTGCCACACGTATTAGTTTTATGAACGATATTGCTAACCTGTGCGAACGGGTAGGTGCCGATGTCAATATGGTGCGTCGGGGGATGGGGAGTGATTCCCGTATCGGAAAGAAATTTCTTTATCCCGGTTGTGGCTATGGGGGAAGTTGTTTCCCGAAAGACATCCGTGCCCTTATTAAGGTAGCCGAGAATGTGGGTTATGAAATGAATGTGCTTAAGGCCGTTGAAGAGGTAAACAATCGGCAGAAAACCATTCTGTTTCAGAAATTCAATGATTATTTTCAAGGCGATGTAAAAGGAAAAACAACAGCAGTGTGGGGATTGTCGTTCAAACCCGAAACGGACGATATGCGCGAAGCACCTTCATTGACCCTGATTCGCAGTTTGTTGGATGCCGGTGTGAATGTGCGCGC
Source organism: uncultured Dysgonomonadaceae bacterium (assembly GCA_964444915.1). GTDB lineage: Bacteria > Bacteroidota > Bacteroidia > Bacteroidales > Dysgonomonadaceae > Anaerorudis. The sequence goes on along the minus strand of CAYUIY010000009.1, from coordinate 25,474 downwards.
TTATGATCCGGCAGCGATGAACGAGGCCAAACGTTATTTGGGCGAGAGCATTTACTATGCCAACGATATTTACGATGCTGCCAATGATGCCGATGCTTTGATTGTGCCCACGGAGTGGAAAGAGTTTCGTTTGCCCAATTGGAGGATTTTGCGAAAAATTATGAACCATCACCTTGTGGTGGACGGAAGGAACATTTACAATCGCGAAGAACTTGAATCTTACGGATTTGAATACCGCGGGATAGGACAAAAATAAATTTAATGCGTCTTTATTGCCGAAATGAACCTTTAATAAGCCCGGGCAAAAACGACTCGTTGAGCTGAGGGTTTTCCTGTAACCATGCATTTACCGGGTGTCTTATCTCCTTCCAAGGGAATGCATCGGATGGTGGCTTTGGTTTCGTTTTTTACGAGCTCCTCTGTTTCCGGGGTGCCGTCCCAATGGCAAAGTAGGAAACCGCCTTTTTCGATTTCCACTTTAAACTCGTCGTACGAATTTACTTCGCGTATCTGTGAAGCCCTGAAATCGAAAGCTTTGTGGAAAATGTTTTGCTGAATCTCGTCGAGAAGATTTTTCACGCGATGGGCAATTCCTTCGCAAGAAACGGTTTCTTTGGTCAGCGTGTCGCGACGCGCAACCTCTATCGTGTTATTCTCTAAATCGCGTCCTCCCATAGCCAACCGTACCGGAACGCCTTTCAATTCATATTCCGAGAACTTCCATCCCGGTTTTTTGTTGTCGGCGTTATCGTACTTCACACTGATGCCCAACGCTTTTAATCGTTGCATTATTTTTTCGGCCTTTTCATCGATTTGCCGGAGTTGCTCTTCGTTTTTGTATATCGGCACAATCACCACTTGCAGGGGTGCAAGAGTAGGGGGCAGAACCAGCCCGTTGTCGTCGGAGTGCGACATAATGAGGGCTCCGATCAACCGTGTGGAAACCCCCCACGAGGTAGCCCATACATAATCGCGATTGCCGTTCTGATCGGTAAACTGCACGTCAAACGCTTTGGCAAAGTTTTGCCCCAGAAAGTGTGAAGTGCCGGCTTGCAAAGCTTTTCCATCTTGCATCATGGCTTCGATGGTATAGGTTTCTTCGGCACCGGCAAACCGTTCCGAGGCCGACTTAACCCCTTTTATAACCGGCATAGCCATGTATTTTTCGGCAAATTCGGTATAAATTCCCAGAATTTTTTTGGCTTCTTCTTCTGCCTCCTCTCGGGTTGCATGGGCAGTATGGCCTTCTTGCCACAAAAATTCGGTGGTACGCAAGAAAAGGCGTGTACGCATCTCCCAGCGAACCACGTTTGCCCATTGATTGATTAACAGCGGCAAATCGCGATACGAATGTATCCAGTTTTTGTATGTGTTCCAGATAATGGTTTCAGATGTGGGGCGGACGATCAGTTCCTCTTCGAGTTTTGCATCGGGATCCACTACCAAGCCATCTCCTTTGGGGTCGTTTTTCAACCGGTAATGCGTCACCACAGCACACTCTTTGGCAAAACCTTCCACATGCTCGGCCTCCCTGCTCATAAATGATTTTGGAATAAAAAGCGGGAAATAAGCATTCACATGGCCCGTTTCTTTAAACATCCGGTCGAGCTGCTGTTGCATTTTTTCCCAGATTGCATAACCATAGGGTTTAATTACCATGCAACCTCTGACAGCTGAATTTTCAGCCAAATTAGCTTTGATAACCAAATCGTTATACCATTGTGCGTAATTTTCGCTTCGCGGGGTAAGTTCTTTCAATTCCTTTGCCATACTGTTGTTTACTCGTTGTTTTCTCTTTAAGGGTGCAAAATTACACAAAATCTTCAAATTTGGGAAGTTATTCTGTATAAATAAGTTTTAGTGGATTTAATTTTCTTCTTTTCTTCACTTTCCGATGCAGAAGTGGCTGAAGATGTTGCCTAGAATTTCGTCGGTGGTTATCTGACCGGTAATTTCGCCGAGATAGAACATACATTCGCGGATATCTTGTGAGAGAAAGTCGCTCGATATGCCTGCATTCAGTCCTTTTTTTACTCTACGAATGGCTTCCAGTGCTTTTTTTAGTGCTTCGTAGTGGCGGAGGTTGGTAACGATGACATCGTTCTCGCCGATTTGCGGAATGTGTGCCATTTCCACTAAGAGCGCGCGCAGTTGGTCGATGTTTTGTTGCGTTTTTGCGGAAATAAACAACCGCTCTGCTTTTAATTCAGGCAGCAGGTGCTGTTTTTGGGTCGCTTTTTGAGGCGAGAGATCATCCGTTGCTTCTTGAAAAGAAGGGAGATAAGATTGTTTTTGATTCGATTCTTCCGGTGAGATGAGGTCGGCTTTATTGAAAAGCAAAATGACCTGTTTTTTGTTTAGCTTAGGGATAAGGGTTTCGGCTGTTTGCCGGAGGCTTTCTTCCGGTGATGTCAAATCGATCACCCACAAAACAATAAAAGCCTGTTCAATTTTCTTGAACGTGCGCTCAATGCCGATGCTTTCGAGTGTATCGGTGGTTTGGCGTATACCTGCGGTATCGATGAAGCGAAACAAAATTCCACCAATGTTTACCGTATCTTCTATGGTATCGCGTGTGGTGCCGTGAATATCGGACACAATGGCTTTTTCTTCGTTCAAGAGTACGTTGAGCAAGGTGGATTTTCCGGCATTGGTTTCGCCGATGATGGCAACGGGGATGCCCTTTTTGATGACATTGCCCAACTTGAACGAGTTGGCCAGTTTTTCGATGTCGTTCTCAATTTTTTCTGTCAGCTTATAGAGTTGTTGGCGGTCGGCAAATTCTACATCTTCTTCCGAAAAATCGAGTTCGAGCTCAATCAGTGAAACAAACTGTAGCAATTCTTCGCGCAACTTGTTCAGTTGTTGTGCAAATCCGCCGCGCATTTGATTCATTGCTACCCGATGCGAAACTTGCGATGTGGAGGCAATCAGATCGGCTACGGCTTCGGCCTGACTTAAATCGAATTTTCCGCTTCGGAATGCACGTCGAGTAAACTCTCCCGGCTGTGCCATACGTGCTCCGTGCGAAAGGAGCAATTCAACGATTTTCTGTTGGATATAGAGCGATCCGTGGCACGAAATTTCAACACTTTCTTCGCCCGTAAAGGAATGAGGTGCATGAAAAATGGTGACCAATACTTCATCGATAAGCTCGTCGCCTTCGTAAATCCTTCCGAAGTGCACGGTATTGGGCCGTTGTGATATCAGTTTTTTCCCTGACGGCGATTTGAAAATGCTGTCGGTGAGAGCAATTGCTCCTTCACCCGATAGTCTAACAACAGCTATTGCCCCCATTCCGGGAGGGGTGGATATAGCACAAATCACATCTTCGTTCATTTCTTCATTCATTTTAATATCGGAAACTGCTTCCGCCGAGAAATTCGCGCAACAGCGATGTCGGAGGCATTTCGCGGTCGGTGATATAGTTGAAATAACTCAGAAACTTCAGTAAACGGTACGCTTCGGCATATTCGGGTGTCGTGCGTGGCACTTTGGTCAAAATAGGCTCGGCATGGCGCCGTATGGCAGCCAATTCGTATATCATGGCCGAATTGAACATCACATCGGCATATTCCTGAAAAGGGAAAATCCATTTATCTTCGCCCCGTCGTACGCTTTCCCAACGCGCAATGGTTTCCTGTGCAGAATAGCCGCGATAACGATAATCGCGAATAATGCGCCGCAGTAATCGATTGTCGGCTGTGGGAATCCAGTTATGGTCGTCCAGCGAAATGGAGGTGAGCGCCGATACATAAATCTTAAATTTTCTATTTTCGGGAATATGTGCCGTAAGTTCCGGATTCAGTGCGTGAATGCCTTCAATGATAAGTACGCTGTTTGGATCTGTTTTGAGTTTATTGTTTCGGTATTCGCGTTTTCCTGTAAGGAAATTATACGACGGCACCTTTATTTCCTTGCCTTGCATCAGTGCCAATAAATGTTCCTCCAGCAACTCGAGATCAAGCGCATACAACGATTCGTAATCTTTTTCACCGAATTCGTCCAAAGGCGTTTTGTCGCGGTCCACAAAATAGTTGTCGAGCGACACCCCCACCGGTTTCAGCAAATTTACGAAAAGATAAATTTCTAGTCGTTTACGAAACGTTGTTTTTCCGGAAGAGGAGGGACCGGCAATCAATACCAGACGAACTCCTTCGTCGAATTTTTGACTAATTTGAGTGGCAATTTCCGCAATTTGTTTGGATTGATATGCTTCGGATATCTGAATAACTACCGATGCTCGTTTCTCTTGTATGGCTTTGTTTAGATCGCCCACATTGTTCAGTCCGCTTATTTCCAAAAAATGAAGGTGTTCACGGAAAACATTCAATAATTTTTCCTGTTTTACAACGGGAGCCAGATGTGTTGGGTTGTTTTTATCGGGAATGCGCAGCAAGTATCCACCATTATACTCTTGAATATCGAATAATTGAATGTATCCGGTGGAGGGGGTCAGGCAACCGTAATAGTAATCGACATAATTATCCAAAACGAAGTAATGAGCATACAGAAAATCGGATGTTTCCAATAGCAAAGCTTTGTCTTCCATACCCTGTTGGCGAAAAAGTTGTACAACTTTGGGTGTTTCTTCTTCGATGGAAATAAACGGCAGATCGGCATCCACAATTTCGCGCATTCGGTTACGAATCATCCGCAGCTTCTCAGGCGTAACCTTTTCGTCGGCTTTTATTTGAAAATAATAGCCGTTCGATATGGAATGTTCAATAAATATTTCGGCATTGGGTATGATATCGTGTACTGCTTTTGCCAGAATAAAGCACAGCGAGCGAGTATAGGTGCGCATTGCCGACGAATCGCTTATGTCCACATATTCCACCCTCTTTGGGCGGTAAACCCGGTATGCCAGCGATTCCGTCTTGTTGTTAACTTTTGCATTGGCAATAAGATAAGGTTTTTTTACCCCAAAAACATCAATGAGTTCCTCTAGTGAGGAGCCCATAGGTACTTCTTTGTATTCACCTGTATTTAAGCAGTGAATTTTTACGGTTTCTATCATTGTGGGTTTTTTAAAGGTTGTTTCAACTGCTAATATACAGTATTTTTTGTACATAGATACCATTTTCTTTAGCGTGTGAGCAAAAAATTCTATCTTTGAAAAAACTTTTCATACAAAATGAACGATTGGAAAAAACGATTGGGGATTGTGTATTCTACCAATCCCGATTATCATTATCGGGAAGAAGATGACAAAGGACAAGGGGAAGCGATTCCCAAAGAAAAGCAGCCCTTGCGTATTTATCTTGATAAACGAAACCGCAAAGGAAAGGCGGTTACTCTTGTTACCGGTTTTCGGGGGACAGAAGAGGAGTTGAACGCTTTGGGACGATTGCTAAAAACGCGATGTGGGGTGGGTGGATCGGTTAAAAACGGAGAAATCATCGTCCAAGGCGATCATCGCGAAAAAGTGTTGAATATTCTTCTACAGGAAGGTTATGCCAAAGCAACCATTCTCTGACCGGCAGCAGGTGCAGCTCATTAAAGCCTCAGCTGGATCGGGAAAAACACACCGGCTGACGGCGGAGTACCTTCGTTTGCTTTTTGCTTCGCCTTACCATTACCGTCATATCCTTGCTGTGACGTTTACCAACAAAGCCACCGACGAAATGAAATCGCGCATTGTGGAAGAGCTTCATCAACTCTCGACCGGAGGTAAATCGGATTATCGGTCGATGCTGATGGAGGATTTCTCGTTGAGTGAAACGCGGGTCGACTTGCAGGCAAAGGAGATACTGGAGAGCATGTTGCACGATTATTCTGGTTTTTCGATTAGTACCATCGATCGTTTTTTCCAGCAAATCATGCGCGCTTTTACGCGCGAAATGGGGTTAAACGGCGGATACAATATAGAAGTGGATGAAGAGATTTTTCTTTCGGAGATTATCGACATGATGATCTTTGAGTTGGATAAACCCGAGAACAAAGAGCTTGCCGGATGGTTGCTGGCTTTCATGCAAGACAAGATACAACAAAACAAGAGCTGGTCTATAAAGAATGATATTCAGGAACTTGCTTCGGAATTATTTAACGAAAAATACCGTTTGTTTTCGCAAACCGACCGCGAACGAATTCACAACAAGCAACATCTCGAAGCGTATCGTCAGAAGCTGATCAAGATGGTGCGCGCATTCGAGAGTGAACTGAAAGCGATAGGGGAGAAGGGTGTGAATTTGATGAGTCGATCGGGTCTGCATTATTCTGATTTTAAGGGCGGGAAAAATTCGCCTTTCTCACATTTTGTAAAATGGGCAAACGGCGAGGTGAAAGAACCTACTGATACGTTTATTCATCTTGCAGATAATTTGGAAAACTGGACGGCAAAAAACACGCCTGCCGAAAAGAAATTGGCTATCGAGGCGGCTTATATCGATGGATTGAATGCCTGTGTGAAAGAGGCGGTACACCTTTTCGAAAATTCACTTTTTTACTTTTCGGCCAAAACCATTCTCACCTACTATTACACGTTGGGCATTCTTAACGATATCCGAAACCGATTGACGAAACAGCAGCGGGAAACCGGCACGTTGTTTCTTTCGGATGTTACCGAGTTGCTCAACAAGATTATTGAAGACAGCGATACGCCTTTCATCTACGAAAAAACGGGAACGTACCTTTATCATTACATGATCGACGAATTTCAGGATACGTCTTCCATGCAGTGGGAGAATTTTCGTCCGCTAATGATAGAAAGTCTTGCAGGGGGCAATTTCAATCTTGTGGTGGGCGATGTGAAACAGAGCATTTATCGGTGGCGCAATTCCGACTGGCGCTTGATCGAAGAGCAGGTTGTGCACGATTTTGGGTCGGAAAATGTTTGCATACATTCGCTCGATACCAATTGGCGAAGCGATGCAAAAATTGTGTATTTCAACAATTCGCTTTTTTGCAGCACTGCAGCAATTCTTCAGAACGATTACAACCGTTCGTTGGAGGCGATGCCCGAAAGTGATTTTGTGCATTATGCGCAGACAAAAATAACGGAAGTATATACGCACGTTTGCCAACAAGTACCTTCCCATAAAAACCCGGAAGAAGGATTTGTCCGTCTTACTTTTCTAAATAACGAAGACAGGGACAACCATTGGAGATTGCAGGCATTGGCTCGGCTTCCCAAGGAGATTGAATTGCTGCAGGATCAGGGTTTTGCGTTGAAGGATATCGCTATTCTGGTGCGTACCAATGCCGAAGCGGTTGAGGTTGCCGAAACGTTGCTTGCCTATGCCGATGCACATCCCGATTCGGGATACCGTTACGACATCATTTCCAACGAGGCGCTTCTAATCGGCAATGCTCAGAGTGTAAAGGCTATGGTGGCACTGCTGCGTTATTTTCAAAACAAGGACGATCGTATGGGGCGATTTCTTGCCGTTTATGAATTTTACCGTTTTCATCGGAAATATTTTCCCGATGATGCGCTACAGGCCGCTTTCGCCAATGGCGATATAGATTTTCCACAAGAGATGAGCGAACGCATCGAGCAGTTGAGTTCGCTTCCTTTGTACGAAATGGTGGAGGCCTTTTTTGCTTTATCGGATGATGCACTCGATGAGAAAGAGAATGCCTACGTGCAGGCATTTCTGGATATCGTGCTGAAGTTCAGTGCCGATGCTGCGTCGGATGTGAACAGTTTCCTGGAATGGTGGGATGATAAGGGATATAAGAAAGCCCTTTTTTCACCCGATGATCAGGATGCCATCCGACTGCTTACCATTCATAAATCCAAAGGATTGGGTTTTGGTGCGGTCATCATGCCTTTTGTTGATTGGGCGGTGGATCATAATCCCAACCATACCACCATCATTTGGTGTCGCCCCGACAGGTCGCCTTTCAATGAACTGAGTGTTGTTCCGTTGCGCTATTCGAGTGGTCTTAAAAATACCATTTTCAGGGAAGATTATTTAGAGGAAAAACTCTTTGCGTACATCGATAACTTGAATTTGCTGTATGTCGCTTTTACACGTGCAAAGCATCGGATTATTGCTTTTGCTCCTAAACCGAAAGATAAAAAGAAAAAGAACGGGGTATCAGTAAAAAGTGTGGCCGATCTGCTGTGGCTGAGTGTGGCAGAACAGGATATTTTTGGTGCCGGCGTTGAGAATAACGGGTTGACGGTTGCACTGAACGATTATTTTAGGTTGGAGGGTGAGAACGGTATAGTTGAATTTGGAAATCCCGACCGACTTATTTCGCCTTCTGATAAAGCGATTCCAACTGCCTATAAGACCGGCAAGTGGCAGTCGGTTCCGTTTTCCGATCGGCTGAGGCTTCGTTTAAATGGTATTGGCTATTTTACCGACGATGGCAGCCGCAATTACGGCATGCTGATGCATGAGATCATCGGTCAGGTAGAAACATTGGATGATTTGGATAAAGCTGTGGAGAAGAAATATCTCGCCGGCGAGATTACCGAAGAAAAGAAAAAAGAACTTCTTGTTTCGCTTCGGGAGTGGTTGTCAATTCCGGAAGTAAAAGAGTGGTATTTGGGTAAATATCGAATGCTGAACGAAACGCAAGTGTTGCATCCTGCTTTTGGTTTTAGTCGCCCCGACAGGGTAATGATTGGCGACGATGAGGTGATTGTGGTCGATTATAAGTTCGGAGAAGCGGAGGAGTCGAGGTACCTTCGTCAAGTGCGTCGTTATGTGCAGTACATTCAAGAAATGGGCTACGACAATGTTTCGGGATACGTTTTTTATGTTCGGCTGAAAAAAGTCGTAAAAGTTTAACGGTTAGTTTGTTCTTCTCTCTTTCCCTTTCTTTCTTTCTTTCTTTCTTTCTTCCTTCCTTCCTTCCTTCCTGCTCCTCTATCCCCTTCTCAAATTTTTCAATTTTCTTTGAACAGCACATTAGATAAACGATTTTTCCCGGTGTTTAAAAAGATTTTTCTATGGAAGGCCGGGCAAGATTTTGATTTTGACCAGTTTGCCGTCCATTGCCGAAACATATATTTCGTTGTGATCGGTGGGTAGAATCATATTGATCAGTGCGGAAGAAATTCGGTATTTCCACAAGAAGTGACCGTCGGCTGCACGGTAGGCATAGATCAACCCTTTGTCTGTGGGTGCATATACAATGCCGTTTTTTTCGGGGATGGCCGTTGGCGCCAGTTCATAACCCATATCCTCTCCCGAGGAAATCCATTTTACTTTCCGCTCGGAAACCGTGGCGTCAATGGCGAGAATTTTTCCGTCCATCGTTTTGGCATAAACAGTATTTCCGTCTTCCGAAATACCGATGGATTCGCGGACACGGTTTTCGGGATCGTTATATCGCCAGACCACATTACCGGTCTTTTCGTCGAGCACCGTCATGTAGCGATCGGGCGAAGCCAGATAGATGCGACCGTGCGAGGCAACAGGCCATACTTGTGCAGGAGAGAACATGCGGTTGGTTTGTCCGTTTGTCCATTTCCATTTCAATGTTCCGTTTCGAGTATCGATGGCATAAAATTCATTTCCCCAGCTTCCGAAGAATACGGTATGATTTTTTACGAGGGGGCGGGTAACTACGAAATTTTTTACTCCGTCGAAGTCCCAAGCCAGATTACCGTTAGTTACTTTCCATGCGCGGCAGTGGCCGTCGCCCCCGGCAAGGATCACCTTATTGTCTGTGCATACCGGAGAGGATACAACGGCTTTGTTGGTTTTCATTTTAAACCGTATTTTCCCGTTTTTTAGGTTCAGACCGTAAAGGCAAGAATCGGTAGAGGCGCACCATACCGTGTTTTTATATACGGTAGGAGTAGAGTAAATTTTCCCGTTGGTTTTGTATGTCCATACGGTTTTTCCTGTCGACGAATCTGCGGCTTTTATTTCTCCGTTGGTGTTGGTGTAAATGAGCATTCCGGCGGTTAAACACATGCCGCTGCCCATATCGCTTGTTTCTTGGATGCTCCAAATTTCTTTCACATAGGGATGTTGATTATTTATTGTATAATCGGGACGTGGGGGATTGTCTATCCATTGAGGGCGGCCGGCGGTAGAATAACAAAGCCACGGTGAAAGGGTTTTTCCTGATACAATGCGTTCTTGAAGGCAAATGGAGTCGGCCGAAACGGTGATGATGTTATAGCCTCCGAAATCGGCTTTCCCTCGAAGATTGGATCGGCACATGGCTGCATTTGCACCCTCGAAATTCAATGCTTTGTTGACATGGCCGTGTCCACAAAGCATCAGCTTTACGTTGTAGGGTCGCAAGGCATCCAACACTTCGAACCAATTGTTCAGTGAGGAATCCATCGGATAATGATTCACAAAAATGATGGGTGTGTTTTTGTCGATTTGTTTAAGTTTTTCGAAAAACCAAGTAAGGTTTTCGCGTGGAATTTGTCCGGGTCCCATGCGCATATTCGGTCCCGATGCGAGACCAACAAATTGGTAACCTTGATATTCGAATCCGAAAGTTTCTGATCCAAAAATCAGTTTAAAGCTGTTTGTTCCGCTTTCCGACCAGTTGGAATCGTGATTGCCGGGAATCACATAATAGGGCTTATTTAGTTTAGAGAGCAGTTCTTTTGCCGTTTGCAGTTCTTCATCCGAACCAAATTCGGTGACATCGCCCGACACGATGACAAATGCAATGTCGGGTAATGAATTGATGTCTTTTACTGTTCGATAGAGGTCTTCATTATTGTTGGGATTTCCAACGTGTGTATCGGTAACCAATGCAAATTTGAAAGAGGAACCGGTTGTTTGCGCAAAAAGACCGATCCATGCAATCAAAAAAGAAAAAAATAAGAGTTGTCTTTTCATTTCTTTGTTTTATTTGTTTCGAAATAAAGGTTAAAAAATAAGGCCTGATATTTTATGGCATTTTCCCAATAATCCCAATTGTGCACGCCCGGACGGGCGATGAAGTCGTGAGGAATGTTTCGGTAAAGAAGCGCTTCGTGCAGCTCTTTATTGACTTCGTAAAAGAAGTCTTCTGTTCCGCAATCGATGATGATTTTAAGCGAATTAGGGGTGAGCAGATGCAACAGTCCAATCACGGAATTCTTCTCCCAACGTTCGGGATATTCGCTTTGTTTTCCCAATCGTTTTGTCAGATCCCAATTGTTGGGAAAGGGCCTGATATCCACTCCTCCGCTCATGCTGCCGGCTGCGCCGAAGATATCCTGATGTCGAAATGCCAAGTATAATGCGCCATGACCTCCCATACTCAAGCCGGTAATTGCTCTGCCTGTTCGGGAAGGGATGGTTCGATAGTTTTGATCAATCCAATTAACTAGTTCGGTGGCGATGTAGGTTTCATATTGAAATTCGGGGTCAATCGGACTGTCGAGATACCAACTCCCATATGCACCGTCGGGACAAACGATTATCATACCGTAAAGGTCGGCAAGGTCTTTTATGGGAGGTACTTTGGTTAACCAGCCATCGTATCGGTCGCTATAGCCGTGAAGAAGATAAAGCACAGGAAATTGTGCCTGGCGATGATATGAATTGGGTGTGATTACCACAGCTTTTATGTCTTTTTGCATTTTTTGGCTGTGTGTAACAACGGTATCGACTTTTGCAGCTTGGATGCCGGAGTGCACCAAAAAGAACAGGGAAAAAAAGTAAACAATTCTCGATTTCATATTTTCTTTGTTTTGTTTCCTTCGTAGCCCCATTTCATGTAAACGGCACCCCATGTGAATCCGGCGCCGAAAGCCGTGAGGATAATATTATCGCCTTTGCGCAACTTGCTTTCCCATTCCCATAGACATAAGGGGATGGTTACTGCGCTGGTATTACCGAATTTTTCGATATTGATCATCACTTTCTCGCGTGGAATGCCGGTGCGTTGTATTACGGCATCGATGATGCGCATGTTGGCCTGATGAGGAACCAGCCAATCCACGTCATCTTTAGTAAGATTGTTTCTCTCCATGATTTTCAGCGAAACATCGGTCATATTGGATACGGCATATTTAAAAACTACTTTGCCATTTTGATGGAGTGTGTGCTCTTTTTTATCTACTGTTTCGTGCGTGACAGGATATTTACTTCCTCCGGCTTTCACCTGAAGCGGTTTATATCCCACTCCGTCGGTTCGTAGAATGGCATCAATGATACCGACATTTTCTTCGTCGGGCTCAATCATTACGGCAGCAGCAGCATCTCCGAAAAGCGGACACGTATTGCGATCTTCATAGTTTATAATAGCCGACATTTTTTCGCCTGTAGCCAGAATCACTTTTTTGTATCGTTCGGTTTTAATGAGTCCGTTGCAAACTTCAAGACCAAAGATGAAACCACTACATGCCGCCGCCATATCGAAGCAGAATGCATTTTTGATGTGATTTTGTTCAGCAACAATGGATGCAGTGGAGGGGAGAGGATGGTCGGGCGTACTTGTAGCAAATACAATGGCATCAACTTCGTCGGGTTTTGTGTTGGTTTTGTCGAGCAACTCAGCTATGGCTTTTGATGCCAAAACCGATATGCCTTGGGCTTCGCCTTTCAATATGCGTCGTTCTTTAATACCAACTCGGGTTGTTATCCATTCGTCGCTTGTGTCGACCATTTGCGACAATTCCTCGTTAGTGAGAATATAGTCGGGGATGCTTGCCGCAATTCCGGTAATAACCGCATTCATTTCGATTTGTTGTTGATGTGATAAGAAAAAAAAGTCCCTTGAAAACATGTGTTTCTTGGGATTTTTTTCATTAAACTTTGTTTTGGGAAAATTTATATTGTCGTTCCTTTTTCAATAGCGAGTTTTCCTCTGTAGTAGCCACATTCATTACATACTCTATGATAAATGTGCCACGCACCACAGTTGGGACAAATAGCCAATGTAGGCATTTTTGCATGATCGTGGGAACGTCTTTTCCCTTGTCTTGCCGATGATTGTCTTCTTTTTGGATGTGCCATTTTTATATTTGTTTATTTAATTAATGATTATTCGTCTAATTCCAATCCTTTCAGGATATCCCATCGTGGATCGGTTGTATCTTGTTGATTTTCTTCGAAATCTGCATCATCCTCAACAAGCGGATCTTTTTCTTCTTCTTCTCCTTCTTCTTCTTTGATGGGTATTACAGTATGTTTCCGAAGTTTTTTAGTCATTGTACGATTGCATTTTCCCGGTTCATGTACGTGTTTAATCGGGATGCTTAACGCAATGAATTCGTACAAGAACCACGCAATATTAATTTCCCCTTCTTCCTCCGGAATAACAACAATTTCGTCACTTTCTTCCGAGTATTCTTTTCCCATTTTTACAATGAGTCGGTTGTGGGTGTCGATTTCCTGATCCATTTCGTCGAGGCAACGATCGCAAGGAATTTGTATCATTCCATGAATATCGAAGTCGAATTCATAGGTTGCCGCAACCTTTCTTACTTTTAGATCAACTTTTAATGTTCCCTTTCTCACCTCCTCCCCATCGATTGCATCAAAGAATTTTTTATCCAAAGCAAAAGAATAGGAGTGAACTCCCGGAGAAAAGTTTTTAAGGGATATATTGTATAGACTAAATTTTGCCACGATTGTATCAAAAAATAAGCGGTGCAAAGATACTATTTTTTCTTTACATAATTTTTATTTTAGCTTTTATTATTATGAGTTTCGTTTATTGCTTGTATTTTGCGGCTGTATCTAGGACAATCTGTTGCATTTGATCAAAATTTTCTTCCATACTCTGCAACAATTTGAATTGAGCAAGTGAACGCACCAGATTGTGATTACCGTAGTTTATTTTGTAATAAGTGTCGCCATCGAGATAATCGGTAAGGAAGCGCACCGTTTGCATGTATGTGAGTAATTTAGCTCCAAAAGCAAGGTTCTCGATCTCCGTATCGGTGAGAAACTCCGAAGCTTTTTTCAAATAGCCTCTTGTGTATGCTTCAAAGATATCCAGATCGATGTTTACGTTGTCGAGATTTTTATCGTCCTCAGCTCCTGTATTTGCGCCGGTGCGGATGAAATCGCCGAAGTCGGAAAGAACATAGCCGGGCATCACCGTATCCAAGTCTACTACGCACAGCACTTGATCGTTACTGTCGAAAAGAATGTTGTTCACTTTGGTATCGCAATGGTTGATGCGTTTGGGTAGTTTTCCTTCGCGATGGAGCCGTTCGGCTCGACACATATCGTCGGCTCGGGCTTCTATTTCTTTGATCAGATCGGATACTTCCATCACCCGTCCGACCCGGTCTTTCTTAACAGAATCTCTGAATGCTTCCAATCGGAATTCCATGTTGTGAAAATTGGGAATGGTTTCATGTAAAGGTTCACCGGGCAGGTCGGATAGCATCCGTTGAAAATCGCCGAAAGCCAAACCTGCACGATAAGCCAATTCCGGATTGATATCGTCGTAGCTCTTGCTGTCCTTGATAAATAATGTCATTCGCCAGTAATTTCCCTCATTATCCCGGTAATAGAGTTTTCCGTCGTGAGTGGGGATCAATGTCAGCACTTTTCGGTCGATATCTGTTTCTCCTGCTTCTTCCAGTTTCTTACGAATGTGAGAGGTTACGCGGAAAATATTGTTTTGTAATTGTTCGACATTTTTGAAAACGGAGTGATTGATGCGTTGCAGAACATACTCATCGTTGCCGTTGACTACTTTAAACGAATCGTTAATGTGACCTGCTCCCAGTGGTTTAATCTCAATCGTATCAGTGGGAGTAATAAAATGGGATACAACTTCTATTAATTTCTGATTGTCTTGCATGGGAATGTATGTTTTTTAGTCGTTAAGTATTTTATTCCAATTCGAGTAATCCAAAAAATGAAGGAACGTGAAAGTCGGGTTCGGGTGTATCGATCGGGCTCCAGCTTAGATAGTGTGGTTCTTCCGTTTTGTCGCCACATTTATAAAAATTGGCCTTGATTTTTTTTCCCGAGAGGGGTTCTTCAGCTGAAAATCCCATCGTTTGTTTGGGAATTTCGAGGTACAATGCCCAATCGCTTACTTCTTTTTTCTCTTCGTAGTGGTGTTGTATGGATGCATGTCTTGTGATGCTTGCCATTTCTTCGGGTGACAGTTTTTCTGCTTTTTCACGACTTTCATGTATGGCTGCCAGAAGCACTCCGTTGGCATTACACTCAAAATTTCGGTATGTTGTTTCGCCCTGACGTTGCATAAAAAATTCAACGCAGCTATCTTCCCATACCGGCATAAAGTCTTTATTGTTAAACGTTCTCAATATTTCTCCTTTCACATGATAAAGCAGATAGAGATAATTGTTATCGTGCGCGACCCGAACAATAACGGGCAAATATTTCGGGAAAGCCTCTTTCCAATTGATTTGGTCAATTGCTGCTTCGGCACCGGCTTCAGTAAGATATTGAATTCGGTCGAAAAGTGTTTCGTAATGCGAAATGTTTTGTAGAGGAACTTTCAGCGTTTTCATTTAAATAAGTTTGTATTTAAGTGTGTTCATTTTTTCTCGATTGCACAAAAATAAGCAATTTCAAATAAAAGATAAAACTATTGTTATAGAAAGGTTATTTTTTTCTCCGGACCATTTCTTTTATCTCTGTATTGAGATGCTCTTCTTTCAGTAAATTATCCAAGGAAATATGCATGCGGTATCGCCAGTAATGGTTCGGGTTGGCCGGAATGTTGATACGTTCGGCAAGCGGATTGGGATAACGGAGATTACCGTCGATCGCCATCCAGTCTTGCCACGGTATGATTACCCATAAGGACGACGATTGAAGATGTAGTTCTAAAATTTCGCGGCTCAACTGTGGCGTACATTCATCGGGAGCATCGCCCTCATGCCCTAGGACATGGTTATAATAATACTGCGTTAATTCCTTGTTTTCTTCCCACCATGCCCGTATGGGCGACATATCGTGGGTGGATGTGGTGCAAACCGAGAGGTAGGGCAGGTGGTTGAGATCGGCAAAAAGTACGAAAGGTGTTTTTGGCATCCGTTGAATTTCGAGACTCAATATTTGTAATTCCTGCATCACAGTTGGGACACATTGAGGAACCATTCCTAGGTCTTCGCCGCAAGCCATCATCGATGTGGCGGAGATAAGCGGAGGAAGTTTTTTCATTGCCTGCTCGCGCCAGAATTCGTTGTGTCTGTTGTAAAAAAAATCGTCGTAAAGTCGGTTGAATGCTTGTTTTACCGAATCATCGAGATAACGATACGAGTAGGTAAATTGTGCTGCAATTCGTGGATGAAATTTGTTTTGTTCCATGCGGTCTTTTACAAACAATACTTCGGTGCACAATTCCATCAGTCCTTTTCTGATCCGATTGTTTTTTACGTCGGCTCTGTCCTTAAATAAATTTTTTATTTTCACTTGGGTACTGCAAAACGGCTTCAATTGGTACCGTTCTTTGCCGACACTGTCCAAATAAAGCTGAATGACTTCCTTTGTGTATGTTCCAAAAAGAACCGGAAGAAAATTTTCGTGGATAAAAGGTTTTGCCATTCTCTCTTCATCGAAAGGGATTCCTGCTGCCACAATTTCTTCGGGAGTATAGGGCAGGGCAGGACTAAATTGCCCGAGTAATCCTTGAGCGGCATCGATGGGTATTTCCCATATCCGAAAAAAGCCGAGAATGTGATCGATGCGGTATGCATCAAAGTAGTATGCCATTTTTTGAAAACGGCGTTTCCACCATGCATAATTTTCTTTCTCCATTGCATGCCAATTGTAGGTAGGGAAACCCCAGTTTTGTCCAAATACCGAAAAAGCATCGGGGGGAGCACCCATTTGTGTATCCAGATTGAACAATTCGGAATTTGTCCATACATCCACGCTGTGACGATTGACACCAATGGGAATATCCCCTTTCAATGCTACACCCTTTTTGTGGGCATATTCCTTTACTTCGGAAAGCTGGCAATGGAGCAGGTATTGCATAAAACCATAGAAATCGGTTTCTTGCTTAGCTGTTTTGTCCTTTTTCAACATGCGCTTGAGTGGCGCTTTATTATAGTGTGCAAATTCTCCCCAATCTTCAAAATGTGTCGTATTGTTTTTATCTCGTAAGTAGCAATAGCAGCAATAAGGGAAAAGCCAGGACTCGTTTTCCTTGTAAAATGTACGATATGCTGATGAGGCAAGAACGTTTTCCGCTTCCTGATCAAATAAATCGCGGCAGTATTTTAGTTTCAGGTGTAAAGCCTTTTCATAATCGACACTTTTTAGTTCGTTCAGTTTTTTTGCTTCCAACAAATATGCTGTCTGTTTTTGGGAATCGTTGAGCGGAAAATCCTTAAGGCCAAGATAAATGGGATGTAGTGCAAAAACGGAAATTGCCGAATAGGGATACGAGTCGCGCCAGGTTTTGGTGGTAGTGGTATCGTTTATCGGCAGAAGTTGAACGATATGTTGTTCGGTAGTTGCTGCCCAGTCGATCATTTTTTTCAGGTCGTTGAAATCGCCTATCCCGTAACTTTCGTCCGAACGGAGCGAAAAAACGGGTATGGCAACTCCGCATCCTTTCCACACATAGTGAGCATATCGGAAAGGGATGGCCATTTCAATATGCATCACTTCCTCTTCCTCTTCCTCTTGAAAATTCGGAAAATTCAGCAGGCGATTATCGCCGTCTTCCCACCGGATTGCTTTTTTTGTAGAAGCGTCGACAATGACGAATTTATAGTCCGTTGGGGGATGTATTTTGTCGGCATCCAATACAATTTCCCACTCTCCGTTGCCCACATAAGTCAACGGAAGCGCTTTGGTCAAATCCCAATTGCCCAATCCTTCGCTTTCTCCACTGATAACCAGTTGCATGTTTTTCTCTACATAAGGACAAAGCACGTTGAGCAATATATTGCCGTTTTTGTATGCAGAGGTGGAATCGTTTCTTTTGTGAGCAAACACGCTTTCGATGAAAACCGATGAATAGAGGTATTGGTGAGTGGGTTTATCTTTCCAGTGATCTTTAATGGAGAACGTTTTCTTGTCTCCGGTTTTCAACAGTCGAAATTTTCCCCATTCGCGGCGAACAGTAGCTCCTCCTTCTCTAACAAAATAGTAATACTCGATCGCTTTTGTTTTTCTTACTGTAATTTCTGCACTCCAATTGTGGCCGTCTACTGTGGATAATGCCAGTGCTTTGTTTTCATCTTTCTTTCCCAGTTCGGGGATGGATCCGCAGATACATACTTCCTGTCCCCATCGGGTGTAGTATTCTATATTAAATTTTATACGGATTGTCGCCATGGATTAAATTGTGAATAAATGAATCACAACAAAGCTACATTATTTTTTTAACTTGACGTGCACAATTCCGCTGTTTTATTACTGAACCGACATCGCGATCGATTATAAAATCACAAACGATTTTTTATAGAAAAATAAGGATCATGAGTTGTGCGGTAATCACACGCAGAAACATAACCAATGGATAAACCGTTGCATAACTTACTGCCGGCGCATCGTTGCCCGCCACAGCATTCGAATAGGACAGGGCGGGGGGATCGGTCATACTTCCCGAGATCAGCCCCATCAATGTAAAATAATTCAATTTAAATCCTTTACGCCCGATAATACCGACAATGAACAACGGAACCATTGTAATGATTACTCCATATCCTATCCATTTATATCCACCATTTACTATCGTTTCTACAAAACCTTCTCCGGCGCTTAACCCCACACAGGCCAGAAATATAGCGATACCGATCTCGCGCAACATCAGGTTGGCGCTCATGGTTGTATAAGTAACAAGTTTAAATTTCGGACCAAATTTGCTGAGAAGAATAGAAACAATCAATGGCCCTCCGGCAAGGCCGAGTTTAACCGGTTGAGGAATTCCGGGAATCATGAAAGGGATACTTCCCAGAAGGACACCCAGAGCGATACCGATAAAAATGGTAATCAGGTTGGGTTCTCTTAATCGTTTTAGCGAATTTCCCAATAGTTGTTCTACATCGGCAATGGCCGTTTCAGAACCCACCACTGTTAAACGGTCTCCCAACTGCAATCGCAATCCTGCATCGGCAACCAAGTCTACTCCTGCTCTGTTGACTCGTGTGATATTTACTCCGTATAAGTTTCTGAGTTGAAGCTGTCCGATAGACTTACCGTTGATTTCCGGTTTGGTAATAACGATTCTGCGAGAAACCAATTGAGAATCCAGTTTATCCCATTCGTTTTTGTCCATATCGATTTGCTTCCCGATAAAAGCTTCAATGATATCGATGTTTTTTAAATTGGAAACAACCAACACTTTATCGTTTTCGAAAAGACGGGTGTCGGGTCGGGGAATTTCCAAGGTTTCCGTATCGGCATGCAATACACGAGAAATAACGAATTTGCAGTCGATAAGCCGCTTTATCTCTTGAATGGTTTTTCCGAAAATGGCAGGATTCAGTACTTGCAGAGAAAACATATGGGCTTCGGTCATTTTCGAAGCATTTATGTTTTCGAGATCTTTGCTTTCTTTCTCAAGGTCAATGCGAAACAAATACCTTAAAACGATTAACGTTAAAATGATACCTACAACACCCAGCGGATAGGCCACGGCATATCCCATTGCGATGGAAGGATCGTGTTGACCTGTCATATCGAAATAGGTTTGTTGTGCCGCTCCAAGTCCGGGAGTATTGGTAACAGCACCCGAAAGAATGCCCACCATAGTAGGAATAGGTACACCGGTTATCAAATGAATGACATAAGCTGTGATTACTCCCAAGAAAACAATCGCTATTGCAAGCAGATTAAGCGTTAACCCTTCTTGTTTGAAAGACGAAAAAAAGCTGGGTCCCACTTGCATTCCTATGGAGTAAATAAACAGAATTAATCCGAATTCTTTTAAAAACTGAAGAACATTTTCATCGATTCCTAAACCGAGGTGCCCAAACAAAATGCCAATAAACAAAATCCATGTTATTCCTAACGATACGCCAAAGATTTTTATTTTACCGAGTAAAATACCGATTGAAATGGCCAGTGCCAATATAAGAATTGAGTGAGCAACTCCGGTTCCGAAAATCAGTTCATATAACCAATCCATATAATAAATATAATAAAAATATATAACCTAAATAAAATATTTGCGAGTTATCTTGTCGATACGATGCTATTTTTGTTTTTTTGCTTTAGCACAGTGCAAAGATAACATTTATTTCATGAATTTCTCTATTTTGGTGAAATTGGAAGTAAAGAATACTTGTTTTTGGTATGGCAGCTAATATCAGTTGTTTTTCTTTTTTCGGTGGTTAGTTAGTGGCTGGCCGGTTGGTTTCAAAATCCGGTGCTTTATCTATTAATTTTCGTTAATTCGAAAACATGTTTTTCCTATATCCAGTGGTCTGCAATGAAGTGAAATATACTAAATAATGCTAAATACAGACAAAAATAATTATTTTCACATTAAAATCTATTTTTTGTAAAAAAAATAGGCTACGTTTGCTTTTTCCGAATATTGATTAGGAAAGGGTTTTGAGTTATCTTAACTTTTTCATGTTATGAACACGATTTATAATTAATGATAAAACGGACAATTTATACACAGTCGTATCAGTTATTTGTTTTTTTATTATTGCCTTTCTTGTTTGGTTTTTTGAGTTGCAGCACCGATGATGAAAAGGGAAATTATTTGTCGATTTATGTCCGTTATTGTCGTGAGACATTCAAGGACGATTTTCAACGATACATTACCCAAATCCAATATTTATTTTTCGACGAAGATGGAATTTTGCAACACGTGGCATCACTGAAACGTGGAATAGATCCCGATCTTCAACATCTTTCTCCAATATTACCTTATGGTCGTTATACTTTGGTTGCAATTGCCAATTGTGAAAAGCATACAGTATGTAATTATGAAGTGGGCACCACCTGTTTAGAAGAAGTGACATTGGCAATTTGTCTTCAGCAGCCGGGCAGTCTGCAAGGCGATAGCGACCCGATATACTGGGGAATACTTCCTTTTGAATATACCGATAACAATCCGAACAACTATATCTGTGATTTGAGCAATATTCATTGCCGGTTGCGTGTTACAGTGAGATGGGCAAATCATTTGCCTGCGTATCGCCAAGGGTATTCGTTGCATCTTTATAATGTACCCGGTGTATATTGCTTATCAACCGCATATCGTATAAAGCTCTTATCCGACACAGATGCCGATCCTTACGACAGCACGCCGTTGCAAATTGTTCATAGTTTTCCGGAAACCGACGATACACGTTTGTTTCATCACAGCAAAAAGGTCGATATGTATTACACAGAGCTGAATGCCGAATTTGTCACTTATCGTTATACAGATGACCGGATGCCATCTTTTTGTGTGTATCATGGAAAAGAGGCAATGATGAAAGAAATTGATCTGACGCGTTTTTTTCGTATTCAAGGATGGCAACCTTCGCGAATTGCAGAGCAAACTTTTCATGTGTTGATGGTTATCCATCCGCAAACAGATAAAGTCACCGTCTCTTCTTTTTCGCAATCGGATATGGCAGGTTGGTTCGATGGCGGATCTATCTCGGTAAAATAGGTAATGTAAATAATTTATAAATCGATAATATGGTTAACAATCCGGTGCTCATGTGTAAAAAAAGTTATGTTTTGCTTGTTGCGTCTGTTTTTTTGATGATGACGTCGTGTAGCGATGACTCCTTTGTTCCCGATTCGTCTGAAACCGAAAGGAATTTGCATTCCATTGTATTCACGATTGCCCCACCCTCTGCCGATCCGGTAACGTATGCGGTGGAACAGGATTTGGATGAATGCAGGATTGAAACGCTTGATGTGTATGAGTTTGATTGCGACGGGAAATCTTCTCTCGATGATGCCGTATTGAATGCGGTTTATACTGCGGGTACGGAAGGGTATGAATGGAGCGATTCTCAAGTAGGGGGTTCCAACGGTTTTCAATTGGTTTTGAGGCCGGATTTGGCCGATACCGGTGAGCGTATTTTCTTGTTCGTGGCTAATGCCGGTTGTGCAACCAATGGTGGAACGGCCGAAGATTTAACCCAACTGACCTCGGGGAGTATAACGATGGGAGCATTTATCCGGAAGTTGACCCAAGAGCTTGCGGATGAGGGTCCGGCGTCGCCTTTTTTGATGACGGGATTTTCTGAGCAGATTAAAATAGTACACGAAATGCAGTATGTCGGTCACATTGCAATGACTCGGGCTGTAGCACGTATAGACCTGTGTACGGTGCTTACGAATGCCAATGATTTGTTGGCAATTACTTCCATCACATTGAAAAATGCGCCGAAGTCGTCCTTTCTTTTCCCGATGCCGAAGCTGACAAAAACAGAAACGGAGATCACTTATGAAAATTCTGCCGATGCGCTGACGTATAAAACGAAAACGACCGCCGCTTTGGATTATACTTTTGAAACGGAAGAGACTGGGAAACAACGAACAAAGCGTTTGTTTTATCTCTATGAGCGGGCACAGAGTCAGTTTGATGAAAAAGGGACACCAACCCTATCCATCGAAGGAGAATATACGCCGGAGCATGCCGATCGGGCGGTTAAGGTGCACTACGAAATTCCGTTCGACCGATCTGTAAAGCGTAATTATCTTTATACTGTACGGCTAGGAGTGGAAAACGATTTGGAGGGTTACAAAGGACGTGTTTACGGCATAACGGTAGAAAAATGGCAGGGTGAAACGGAAGTGTCCGGGGACATTGCTTTGTTAACGGTGACGGCTAATGAAAACGGCGAAATCTATGGGTATGATGAAACTACCCATACGCTGACCATTGCGTCGCCCACGGCACAGTCGCTTACCGATGTATTTACCGTCGTGAGTGCTTTCAAGGACGACGTTTTCACGTTTGAAACGGAAGATCCCAACACTGCGAAAACCATTGCGAACCCCAACAACGGTTGGATAACCAACGGTACAATTGTGAACGGCAAGGTTTCGTTTGATGTGGCCGAAAATACCTTGGGCCTTTCCCGTGAGGGAGTGATATGGATTAAAAGCAGCAAAGATACCACCGGTGCCGATGCATACGGTATCAAGATTGTGCAGCAAGGCGAAACCGAGGTTTCACAAAACGATCTTCTTTCTTTTTCGTCTTTCTTCGACAGGTACGTGCAAAATCATAGGGGAGAAAACTCTTTTTTAACTATTCAGGTGCTAGGGAACAGAAACGAAATAATCGGATAATGGTTGAACCGGATTTAAATTGATAGAAACATGAAGATACAAACATTAAATGCCTTATTTACGCTTGTTTTAGCTTTTGCTCTATTGGCGATCGCAGGATGTGAAAGAGAGAATCAACGCATATCCGATATCGATTTGGACGGAAAAAATTCCTATTCGCTTAGCTTGCATTTGAAAGGGGTTTCCGCTCCCTTAACGACGTATGCTGTGGGTGTTTCGGCAGAGGAGCACGAAAAGACGGTGAGCGATCTTTCGGTTGTCTTTTTCGATCCATCTGATCAAACCTATTTGGGTACCGTTGCTGCAACGGTAATTGCGTCGGATACCCCCGAAGAGGGTATCGCTGCCTGCTTCGATGCACGGCCGGTTATTCAGAATCATCCCGTCACGGCGGAAGTGGCGTTTATGTTGATT
This sequence comes from uncultured Dysgonomonadaceae bacterium, assembly GCA_964444915.1. Classification (GTDB taxonomy): domain Bacteria; phylum Bacteroidota; class Bacteroidia; order Bacteroidales; family Dysgonomonadaceae; genus Anaerorudis. The sequence goes on along the minus strand of CAYUIY010000009.1, from coordinate 1,991 downwards.
GCCAATATGACGGTGGAAGAGGTGACCGCAGTTGTGGAGGCAGTAAAAGCGAAAGTAGAAGCGATGGCGCTTACCGATCTCACCTATACCGATATTAAAACGCATGCAGTGGTGACAGCTCATGCACCTGACAACTTTTATCATTTTGTGATGGTAAGTAACGAGAAAAGCGCTACGCCGGGTGACGAACTTTACAGCGTAACCCTGACAAAAGGCGTACGGCAGGAGATGAGCAGCAGCATCGTGCTGAGTCGTCTTTCGGCACGTATCGACGTGGAACTGATTGGTGTCGATACGGAAGGGGAGATGGATGATTTTGTGTTAACCAAAGTAACGGTGAAAAATCGGCAAACGCAGAGCAACCTCTTTGAGCTGGCAACGCCGTCCATCGCGGCGGGAAGTGAAGATAAAGAGTATACAACAGATATAGTTGAACCATATACAGCACTTAAGCATGCAATTTATACTTATGAAAATTCGACCGACGGGGGAACCTGTCTCGAAGTAAACATGAAATACCGGGATATCGAATTGACGCCGGTAGTTGTTCCTTTTACGGGAAAGGCTATTCGACGCAATCATATATATAAGGTGAAGCTATCGCGTGCGGAAGGTGATGATTACGACCCCGAGCAGCCTACGGAACCGAATATCAATGTGCCCAAATTTACGTGGACTATTGATGTGAACGATTGGGATACCAATGATGCAGAGGTATCGGATGACCATCGCTTGACGGGTGCACCTGTGATAACGAATATTCCGAAAGAGGAGGGAGTTATCGCCGACGAAACCCTGCAACAGGTGTATTTGACCGGCAATAATACCTCGGTTGTTTTTACCGTGGAAACCGAAAGCAATTCGGTGGAAGCCGACGTCGATGAATGGCTGCTGCCTTTGTGGTTGCACAAAACGGGTATGACCATTGTACCCGGCTCCATGAAGCAGATTTTTGAGTTTTTGGCAGACGAGAATCCATCGGGAAACAGAAGAGAAGGGACAATTCGCTTGATCAATAAACTGGATGCGGATAGCTATGTGGAGCTAACGGTGATGCAGGGTGTTTTCTATCTTGTAAACTACACTTTTGAGGCGTCGGAAAGTGCACTGAATTTTGAAAGTGTTCCTACATGTTCGGTGCAGATTACTTCCCGAAAAACAATGGAGGCGTATACCCATGAGGGAGGGGATCGACTACCGGAATGCGACGGTATTATCGCGGATCTTCCGTTTACGGCAATTGTATCGGGCGAGGGTTTTTCGGTAACAACCGAAGGGCAAACGGTAGTGGTGACGGCAGAGCCGAGTGCTGTGGAAGGGATGCTTACGGTTACGTTGGACGAGAGTGCAGCATATCAAATCACAATTCCGTTGACGAAAACATCGGTAGCCGAATATGCTGCTTTTCCGGATATGCATGTCTTTGCGCGGCTGGCAGAATATAATGTAAGTGCCACACACGGAGCGTTTACCGACAGTCACAAAAATAACAGCAGCGGATACTACACGTGGGAAGAAGCAAAAACAGCTTGTCCGCCGGGATATCACTTGCCGTCTAAAGAGGAGTTCATGTTGTTTATGCCGGATATTGAGAATGGAATTACTTTCACAGATAGAGTGGCTTATCGGATTTTTGGCGAGGGGGATGATCGTGCGGTATATCGGTACGAATTGGTGGGAAATTTCAAAAATTTGGATGAAAATTCTCAATTGAAGATTACCGGTCGGTATTTGGGTACTAATTATCCGGAGGAGGCATCGGATGATGCGATTTTCGACGAATTGTGGTGGGCCGATCATAACGAAAATGATGTAGTCCGAATTTTCCCTGCTGCCGGTATGTACACCGTTACCGGATCTCCTCAGTCAGTGGGTTTTCAAGGCCTCTATTGGACTTCAGATTCTTCTGAAACCAATCCGCTGCATATGTATTTTGGAAGCGAAAAGGTTAAAATGCAGAGTAACAAACTTGAATCGGAAAAGCTTACGGT
>CAYUIY010000008.1:0-37931 GCA_964444915.1 uncultured Dysgonomonadaceae bacterium | reverse complement strand
AAGATTATAACACAGAAAGAGCCTTGAAAATTTTAGTAGGTAAACGTCGTCGTTTGCTTAATTACCTGATTGAGAAAGATATCGAAAGATATAGAGCGATTATTAAAGAATTAGGTATAAGAAAATAAATTTTCAAGAAAAAAATCGAAAAAGAGTAAATGAATTTCATTTACTCTTTTTTTTGATTAATGGAGACATTTCAATTCAAGGGATTGATTTTTAAATCAATAATAAATACACTTAAGTATAAGTAATCAAAAACATATTGTAAAAGTATGTTTTATAATATGTTTTTTTATTTGTTTTTCTTATAAGACCCCTCTATATTTGTAAACGATAACCTAAAACAATCTTTTTACCTTAATACTAGTCCATATAAACCGTAACAAAAGAGACCATCTTGAGCAAGGTGGTCTCTTTTTAGTAGTTGGGAGTATATCTTATCATATATTGGAGTGCTGTGTTAAACTTAAAAAAGAATGTTTGCAGTATCGAAAAATATTTCGAAGAAGTTTTCTAATTGTCGAAACGAGAGAGAATTTATGAAGATGGTTTTTTATTCATCTGTGTGTAAATTAAGAATTAACCCGTACATTTGTAAAAAACAATTGGAGATGTTTATATGAATCCACCGTTGGCAGAGCGGATGCGCCCTCAGAATCTGGATGAGTTTATCGGGCAAGAGCATTTGGTCGGTAAGGGTGCTGTTTTGCGGAAAATGATTGATTCAGGAAGGGTACCCTCACTTATTTTTTGGGGACCTCCCGGAGTAGGGAAAACCACCTTGGCACATATTATTGCCAATACGCTTCATGCTCCCTTTTACAAGTTAAGCGCTATCAATTCAGGGGTCAAGGATGTAAGGGACGTGATTGAAAAAGCAAAAAGCGAGCGTTTTTTTGATGCGGCGAGCCCTATTTTGTTCATCGATGAAATTCATCGGTTTAGTAAATCGCAACAAGATTCGCTGTTGAATGCAGTTGAAACCGGAGTAATTACTCTCATTGGGGCAACAACTGAAAATCCTTCATTCGAAGTAATACGCCCCTTATTGTCTCGCTGTCAAGTGTATGTGTTGAAACCTCTTGAGCGAAAAGATTTGGAAATTTTGCTTCATCGCGCTTTGACACAAGATATTTTTCTAAAAGAAAAAAAGATAGAAGTGAAAGAAACAAATGCTTTGTTTCGTTTTTCCGGTGGCGATGCTCGTAAACTGTTAAATATTATAGAGCTGGTTGTGATAGCTGAAAATAGCGATAAAATTGTAATTACCGATGACAGTGTAACCAGCCGAATACAAGAAAATCCGGCAGCATACGACAAAGAGGGGGAGATGCACTATGATATTATTTCGGCGTTCATTAAATCTATCCGCGGTAGCGATCCCGATGCAGCTATTTATTGGTTGGCACGCATGGTGGCAGGGGGCGAAGATCCGGCTTTTATTGCGCGCCGCTTGGTTATTTCGGCGGCAGAAGATATTGGTTTAGCCAATCCGAATGCATTATTATTAGCTAACGCATGTTTTGATACCTTACAAAAAATTGGGTGGCCCGAAGGGCGTATTGTATTGGCTGAGACTGCTATTTATTTGGCTACTTCTCCCAAAAGCAATTCGGCATATCTTGCAATTGATAAAGCTCTTAACGAAGTTGAACATAGTGGAAATCTTCCCGTTCCTCTTCATTTGCGCAATGCTCCAACAGCATTGATGAAAGAACTTAATTATGGCAAAGATTACAAATATGCTCACGATTTTGAAGATCACTTTGTTGAGCAAGATTATTTACCCCAGGGAATTAAAAATCATCGCTTTTGGGAACCTCAGGACAATCCTTCAGAAGCAAAATTGAAGGATCGAATGAAAAAATTGTGGGGGAATAAAAAGTGATTTTTTAATACCAATCCATTCGGTGATAAGGAGAACTGTGTTGTTGGTATTTGAGATCTTTTAGTAAGGAAGAGTTTGCACGAATAATAAAATTATACGACTGGTAAGGTCCTACCGGAATAAAACTAGCCGACATGCTCCAGCAGTGTAAATTACGAGTTAACGTACAGTTCATGTAAGAAAAGCGTTTTGTCTCAAAATTATAGTCGGTATTGAAAGTGAAATTCCAGTTTTGGGTGGGTTGAAGCGAACCACTCAATCCAAAATTGTGCGTTAATTTTCCTTTATACTCCATCTTTTTTTTGTCGAATTCTCCATACCCGTAACGTAAAGAATAGTTGAACGAGAGATTCCAGTTTATTTTATTCTTTAAGTAACCGTCAACGTCATAATCTCCTGTATCTTGTCGGGATGTGTCGAATACGCTTTTCGTCACGCTTTCCTCTTCAAGATCCCCCTCAAATGTTTCAACGTTAGCAAGATCGGTTTCGCTTTCTTTTTTCTGATCATCTTTCTCCCCAAACCATTTTTTGAAAGTATCTTGATTGAAAGAATAAGAGAACGATGTTCCTGTACTCATAAGTTTTCCAAATCCTTTTCCATGACCAATTCGAAGTTTGTCTACACGAACAGGGCGTCCATGAGAGTCCAGTTCATACAAATAAGGATCCCATGTGGCACTCACACTAAATGTTTGAGATTTGCTGAGTTTAAGTCGAAGACTTGTATTGATTGTGCTTAATTTGAGTGAGTCGGCCATCATATTGTAACTAAAACCAATGCTTAGATCGTCTATAAGGCTCATTTTTCGGTAACCGGTGGGATCATTATCATCGCGAATTTTCATTTCGAGGTTATTTTTAAAACTGAATCCAATGTTTCCGCTTTTCCCACTTGGAGCCGTTCCAAACATCATGCGTGAATAGGGAGAATAAATGTATTCCACGTCATCTCCATATTCGTTTTTGTACGTATATTTTTCGTAAAAATTGTAGCGCGATGCACTAAAATCAGGGGCATAGCTTAAACTGATGGATGGCGTAAAAACATGGCGGATGGCTTGTATTTTATTTCCAAAAATTTTCCATGGAGTATACATCCCGTAAAGTATGGTATTGAAACTGATGGAAGTGCTGTAGTCATATACACGATTGAATCCGTAAATTGTATCTACTATTACATTTCTTTTTTGAATAGAATCCCATGCTTCAACGTGGCGCGATGTATACCATCTTTCATTATAATTGATAGAAGGAGATATTTGGATGTGATCAAAAACCGTAAAAGTAGCACTAATGGGAATACTATGACGCATGCCGTTTGTCCAATCTTTAATGATGTTCGATTTCAGGAACTGATCTTCTTTGGTAGTAATTGAGTTTCTGAATTCTCCTGAATAGCTCATCGATATTTTTTCGTACCAACGTTCGGTTCCAACTGCTTTTTTCCGTTTAAACGGATAAACACGGCTCATGTTGATTGATAAATTGGGCAAGGTCATCGATAGAGTAGAATCTCGCGATATTTGGTTAATATTCATTGCTGCAGACAAACTCCATGGCGAATTGGGAAAACGTTGCGTAATATTTATGCTGGAACTTTTGGTGTTGTTTGTCGATTCGCGTGAATACAAGTGAGTCATATCGTTTTTTTCGTATTTGCTGGTAGAAAAATTCACGCTTGCCGACAACGTGCGATACATATTTGCTTTTGGATCTTGAGAATGTGTCCAACTGATGCGAAAATCTTTCGATACTGAATAATCGGGCAACCCTTTGTCGCCAAGAACAGTATTAAGGTAATAAGCGTTGAAGTGTCCGGAAAATTTGTATCGCTTTCGGTAGTTGGATTGCGCACCAATTCCCCACGTTCCTTTGGTATATATTTCTCCGGTGACAGCTAGATCCATATAATCGTTTATAGCAAAATAATATCCGCCATTGTGGAGATAAAAACCGCGCTCCATTTCATCCCCATAGGAGGGCATAATAATTCCGGAAGAATAGGTTTTGGTGAAAGGGAAAAATGCAAAGGGTAAGACGACAGGAAACAGGGGGACATCTGCCACAACCAGCCATGCGGGACCTGTTACGACATCTTTATCGGGTCGAACTTTTGCCTTTGACAAATTCAAATAGAAATGCGGATGCTCGTGCTCGTCGCAGGTCGTATATTTTGCATTTCGCATGTAAAACGAGTTGTCGGGATTCTTTTTCGCTTCATTGGCTACAATATATCCTTCACCTTGTTGGGTTACAACGTGATTTATAAATGCTTTGCCGCTTTTGAAGTTGTAACTCACTTTTTTCATTTCGTATTGAGTGCCGTTTTCTTCAAAAATGGGGTATCCAAATTCTTTTCCCAGAGAATCTATTCCAAATGTGGCAGAAATGACACTACTGTCCAAATCCAATGTAATGTATTCGCCTTTAATGCTGATATTGCCGTATTTTACATCGGCATTTCCGTATAAATGAACGATATTATCTTTTGTAAAAACCAAGGAATCGGTAGCTGTATAGTGAACCGGAGCATCAAGGGTTTCCTTTTTTACTTTTGTTGTGTCTGTTTTTACTGTATCTGGTGTGGTTACCGTATCTATCGGCGTGATTAGTGTATCTATCGGTATGGTTGATATGGAGTCGTTTTGCGATAACAAATTGCTACTCTCCGTTTTCGTTTGAGCAAAGGGAGATTGAGAAAAAAAAGAAAATATCAGGAAAAAAAATATGCTTATTTCGAGATGTTTCATTCAAAAATAGCCCGGTAGCATGGATAAATGGATTATTATTTTGGAACAAAAGTATAAAAATAAAATTTAAGAGACATTGAATAAGGTTTTTTTAAACAAATTGAAATCGTTTGGAAGGGGGTGGGATTGTTTTTTACGACGCATAAAGGCTGATAGTTTTTCAGGGATTTCTATAGTTGATCCTATACATTCTTCCACAGTTTCTTTAAATTTTGCAGGATGTGCTGTAGCAAGGAAAACGCCTGTTTCATTGGGTTTTTTCCCATCTTTCAATGCCTGATATGCGCATGCTCCGTGAGGATCTAGTAAATAACCTGTTTTTTTGTAAACAGTTTGTATAGTATTTTTGATTTCTGCATCGGAATATGTATTCCCTGAAATGTCTTGTTTTATAGCTTCGTGCGATTGATTATAAAGGTCAAGAATGCGTTCAAAATTGCTAGGAGCCCCAACGTCCATAGCATTGGCGATGGTTTGAATTGATGTCCTAGGTTCGTAATTGCCGGTACTGAGGTATTGAAAAAACACATCGTTTCGATTGTTTGCAGCAATGAATCGTTTAATGGGTAATCCCATTTTTTTTGCAAACAAACCGGCAGCCAAATTTCCCAAATTACCACTTGGCACAGCAACAATCACATTGTCTTCAAGCTGTTGTTTAGCTAATTGGGCATAGGCATAAAAATAGTAAATGGATTGAGGAAGGAATCGGGCAATATTAATGGAATTGGCCGAGGTCAAGTACATTTTTTTGTTGAGTTCTTCATCCACGAAAGCCGATTTTACCAGTGCCTGACAATCGTCGAATGTGCCGATGATTTCCAATGCAACAATATTTTGTCCAAGAGTCGTGAACTGTGCTTCTTGAATCTCGCTTACTTTGCCCGACGGGTATAAAACAAATACCTGAATACCTTCCACGCCTAGGAAACCGTTGGCAACCGCACTGCCCGTATCTCCGGATGTGGCAACCAATACTTTTACATTCTCATGATGTTGTTCTCGAACGAAATGAGACAACATGCGAGACATGAAACGTGCCCCAACATCTTTAAAAGCGAATGTGGGTCCATGAAAAAGTTCCAATACGTAAATTCCTTCTTCTACTTTTTTGAGCGGAATATCGAAATTGAGCGCTTCGCTTACGATAGCATTCAATTTTTCTTTATCCATATCGTCTCCGAAGAATTTTTCGGCAACTATTTTTGCAATATCCGTTAAACTTAGATTCCCGATTTCGTTAAAAAATTCGTCAGGCAAGCGGTTTATTTTTTCGGGCATATATAATCCTCTATCGGGTGCAAGTCCTTTTATTACGGCTTCCTGCAAAGAAGCATTGGGTGCTATGTGTCTTGTACTGTAGTATTTCATTTTATTATTGTTCTGAAAATAATGTTTTTATGAATTCGTCGCCATGCAATAGTCCGTAGCTTCCCTCACGGGCTGCAAATTCGTCATATGTTGCCACGTCGTCTGGTTTTATATATCGGTGATAGATCAGAAAGGGAACGGCTCCTCGAGTGTGAGTGCGTATAGCGCAAGGAGTCGGATGGTCGGGCAAAACGGCAATAGTAACCGGTTCATTCATTTTCTCGATCTCTTCATAAATGGGTTTCACGATTCGTAAATCCAGGTTTTCTATTGTTTTTATTTTCAATGGCACATTACCTTCGTGTCCTGCCTCGTCGCTTGCTTCAACATGAAGATAAACGAAATCTTTTTCTTTCAAAGCTTTTATTGCGGCTTGGGCTTTGCCCTCGTAATTGGTATTATACAATCCTGTAGCGCCTGCCACCATGATAATTTCGAGTCCGGCATATACGCCAATTCCGCGAATCAGATCTACGGCTGAGATAACCACTCCGTTTTTTATGGGGTACATATCTTTTAAAGACTTCATCTGAGGTCTGTATCCTGGAGACCAAGGCCAGATGCTATTGGCAGGATCTTTTCCTTCGGCTTTGCGTTTACGGTTGATGGGGTGGTCTGCTAAAAGTTCTTGCGAGGCAAGGATAAGATCGTTAAGTCGACTTGCTGTTGCTTTCGATGATGTGTCGATAGGTTTGACCAGTGAAAGATGAAACGGTTGTTCCGGGATATCGTGTGGGGGCGTGCACATGATATTTTTATTGCCACCTTTCATCTTTAATAAATGCCGGTAAGAAACTCCGGGATAAAAGCCGATGATTTCATCTCCCAGTTTTTCATTAAGAAAAGCGATAAGTTCTTTGGCTTCGGCAGTTGAAATATGTCCGGCCGAATGGTTTTTTAATAATTCTCCTTCTATACATACCAAGTTGCAGCGCAAGGCCATTTCACCGGGTTGAATGTCGACCCCCATGCTGGCTGCTTCCAAGACACCCCGTCCTTCATATACTTCGGAAATATCGTATCCCAGTACCGATAAATTTGCAATTTCACTTCCGGGTGAAAATCCTTCAGGAATAGTGTTTAACAATCCATTACGGCCTTTGGCTGCGAGCAAATCCATATATGGAGTATGGGCAACTTGCAACGGCGTTTTATTTCCCAGTTGTTCAATGGGTTCATCTGCCATTCCGTCGCCAAGTATAATAATGTATTTCATAAGCAAAAATTGTTACCGGATATTTGCAATGGAAATGATATCCGAAAAAACACCTGCTGCTGTAACGTTTGCTCCGGCACCGTACCCTTTTATTACCATCGGGTATTCGTTATAACGCTCTGTAGTAATCATAATGATATTATTACTACCTTCCAAATCGTAAAAGGGATGACCTTGTTCTACTTCGCGCAGTCCTACTTCACATTGTCCGTTTTTGTAAATAGCTACAAAACGAAGTTTTTTGCCTTCTTTTTCGAGTTTTTTTCTTCGAATTTCAAATGTTTCATCCATTTGAGGGATGTTTTCCCAGAATTCTTCCAAAGTTCCCTCGAAATATTTTTGAGGAATGAATAATTCTTTTTTTACATCACTTTGTTCCACCTTTGCCCCCGCTTCACGTGAAAGGATTACTAGTTTACGAATCACATCGAGCCCGCTCAAATCAATTCGCGGATCGGGTTCGGCATAGTGCGCATCCACTGCCATGCGGATGGCTTTACTGAAAGGAATATCTTTGCTCAGCGTGTTGAAAATAAAATTCAATGTACCTGAAAGTACGGCTTCCAGTTTTATGATTTTATCGCCCGAATTGATAAGCGAATTCATTGTATTAATAATGGGAAGTCCTGCGCCAACATTTGTTTCGAAAAGAAATTTCACTCCTGCCTTTCGAGCAGTCTCTTTCAGACGTCGATACGTTTCATATGAGGACGAAGTGGCAATTTTGTTTGCTGTGACTACCGAAATATTTTTCGACATTAATTCTTCGTATAGGTTCGAAATCTCTTTGCTTGCAGTACAGTCTACAAAAACAGCATTAAAGATATTCATTTTCAGTATTTCGTTCCGAATAATAGCCGGCGAGCTTTTTATACCGTTTTTTGCCAGTTCTTCCTGATAATTTTCGAGAGATATACCCTCTCTGTTGAACAAGGCTTTGCGACTATTAGCTATACCTACAATATTGATTCGTAATTTATTTTGCTCTTCAAGTGTGTGTTTTTGTTGTTGTATTTGGGCAAGCAGTTTACTCCCCACTGTACCTGTTCCAACGACGAATAGATTAAGTTCTTGGTAAGGCGAAAGAAAGAATGAATCATGAATTACATTCAAAGCTTTTTTCAGGTCGTTTTTTGAAATTACGCATGAAATATTGGTTTCCGATGCCCCTTGTGCCAAAGCCACTACACTGATACCGCTTCGGCCTAATGTGCCGAAAAATTTTCCTGCTATTCCGGGTACATGTTTCATGTTTTGGCCTACTATAGCTATAGTAGAAAGATTGTACTCAACGGTAATTTCATTGATACTTCCCATTGCAATTTCTTGGGCAAATTCTTTGTTCAATACTTTTTGTGCCAGGGCTGCATCTTGTGTACGAACTCCAATTGATGTACTGCTTTCCGACGATGCTTGCGAGACAAGAAAAACGCTTATTCCGCTATTTGCCAATGCCGAAAAAATACGTTTATTTACACCGATTACCCCCACCATACCTAATCCCTGAATAGTAATGAGTGCTGTGTCTTGAATTGATGAAATGCCTTTGATGATTTTTCCGTTGCTCTGTGGTTTGATATTACGAATGAGCGTTCCCCCCGCGTGAGGGTTAAAGGTATTTTTTATGCGGATAGGAATATTTTTGTGGTAAACCGGGAAAATTGTAGGAGGATAAATCACTTTTGCTCCAAAATTAGATAATTCAATAGCTTCGATGAACGAGAGTTCATCAATTACATATGCCGAGTTGATTATTTTAGGATCGGCAGTCATAAAACCATCCACATCTGTCCATATCTCAAGAACCGAAGCATCCATAGCTGCAGCTATAAGTGCCGCTGTATAATCCGATCCGCCACGCCCAAGATTGGTAATGTCGTTTTCTTCATTACTTGATGAAATGAAGCCGGGTACCAGCATTACCTTAGGAAGCGGGGATTCGGAGAACGTTTTTTTAATAAGTTCGTAACAAAGCGGAATATCGGGGATATGGCTGTTGAACTGAATTGACGTTTTGATAAATTGAGTTGGATCGTAAAGTTTCGCGTCGTTAATTATTTTGCTGATGATAAGCGAAGATAATCGTTCGCCATAACTTACGATTTTATCGGAAGTTTTTTGTGACAGATCGCCAATGAGAAACACGCCGCGTAAAATGTTTCGCAAATCCTCGTAGAGGGTCTGTATTTTTTGTTTTATTTCTTCTTTTTTTTGACGTGAGGTAATTGTTTGTTCAATTAATTCTTCGTGCATGAGAATGACTTCTTCCAAAATGGTTTTATAACCTGCATTTGATTTAACAGCAAAATCGGCTGCAAGTAAAAGTCTGTCGGTAACTCCACCCAGTGCCGATACAACAACAATTACGGGATCTCTTTCCGATTCGATAATGGTTTTTACTATCTTTAAACCTTCAGGGGTTCCTACGGAAGTCCCACCAAATTTCATAACTTTCATATTATGAACAATTAATCCGTTTTTGGTTTTAACGGCGATTAAATATTAAAAAAGAAATGGATGTTTTTGAAAGCGAGAACCGAATGGTTCGTGAAAACAAGAAAATTGTTTGTGGAATAATAAGATATCAGATAACCCCGCAAGGGGTCATTGTCATTGTTGTAGAAGAAATGTTTTGAACGTATGTTGAATATAGGTTATTCATCGTAAACGTATAAATTTATTGCAAAGATAGGTTTTTATCGGATAATAAGAAATAAAAAGTGAAGAAAAATGATATAACTTGTAAATATATTTTTGTTTGAGGGAAAGTTGGTTTTTTAAAACAAAAAACTGCCGTTTACGAGAACCGTACGTATGGCGGTGTGAGAGGTCGGGGATATAAAAAATAGGAGGAAAATCATTTTATTTTCCTCCTACTCTATTTTATACATAAAAAGAATTAAGCATTCAACGAAACGCGCTTAAAATCAACAACCTCCAAATCTTTATCGTGTTGTTTTAGAAATTCGCCAACAGTTAATTTGTTATCTTTTATATATTCTTGTTGTAACAAAGTCACTTCTTTGTAGAATTTCTTTAAAGCGCCCTCGGCTATTCTATCCAACAGGTTTTCGGGCTTTCCTGCCTCACGGGCTTTTTCCCGTGCGATTTCCAATTCTTTTTCCTTTATTTCGGCCGGGATGCCTTCCGGAGTTATGGATATGGGATTCATTGCAGCAATTTGCATAGCTATATCTTTTGCAACTTGCTCATCTACATCGGGTTTATTAAATCCAACAATAGTAGCTAATTTATTTCCCATATGCACATACGCCGCAACATAAGGTGCCGAAATATATTCGTAATATCCTAATTGTATTTTTTCACCGGTAGCTCCTATTTTATCGGTAATGAGATCCGAAATTGTTCCTTTTGGGAGCTGAATGGCGAGTAGCTCATCCAATGTTTTAGGTTTATGTTCCATTGCCGTATCCAGAATTTGTTGCGTGAGAGCAATAAATTCGGCATTTTTTGCTACAAAATCGGTTTCGCATTGTAATGCCACGATAGCAGCAAAATTACCTTCGGCTTTGGCTAGAACACATCCTTCGGATGCTTCGCGATCTTCGCGTTTTGCAGCGACCGCTTGCCCTTTTTTGCGGATGATCTCCATTGCTTTATCGAAATCACCATTCGCTTCGGTCAATGCATTTTTGCAATCCATCATCCCCGCTCCTGTCATTTTACGAAGATGCTGAATTTCTGCTATTGTAACTGCCATAATTTATTTTCCTTTTTATTTTTTGTTATTGTTTATTCTTCTTCCTCTTCTTCGTCTTTTGCATATTTGCTAACTATAGCTGCATTTATTGCTTCTTTGTCTTCTTTCTTTATCCGTTCTTTTTTTGCTGCTTTTGCTTTTCGTTCTCTGCGTTGTGCTTCCTCTTCTTGTTCTTCGGCTGCAGCGGCATCGGCTTTTTCGGCTTTACGCTCTTCTAATCCTTCTTTTATTGCGTCGCAGATAAAGCTAACAATTAGTTCGATGGTTTTTGCCGAATCATCGTTTGCCGGGATCACATAATCTACGTTTGTTGGATCGGAATTTGTATCTACAATAGCAAAAACCGGTATTCCTAAACGGTCGGCTTCTTTTACAGCAATGTGTTCCTTCATTACGTCTACTACAAAAAGTGCTGCAGGTAGACGGGTGAGGTCTTGAATGGAACCAAGCATTTTTTCGAGTTTTGCACGTTGACGGGTAATTTGCAATTTTTCGCGTTTCGACAAGGTATCAAAAGTCCCATCTTTTATCATTTTGTCGATATTGTTCATTTTTTTCACCGCTTTTCGGATGGTTGGAAAATTGGTGAGCAGACCTCCCGGCCAACGTTCTACCACGTAAGGCATGTTTATGCTTCGTGCTTTCTCAGCAACGATATCTTTTGCTTGTTTTTTAGTTGCTACGAAAAGGATTTTTTTCCCTGATTTTGCAATTTGTTTTAATGCAGCAGCAGCTTCTTCTGCTTTTGCTATTGTTTTGTGAAGATCAATAATATGAATTCCGTTGCGTTCCATGAAGATATATGGAGCCATTGCCGGATTCCATTTGCTTTTTAGGTGGCCGAAGTGCGCTCCGGCTTCAAGAAGTTGGTCAAATTCTAATTTTGCCATGTTTGTTTTTTAATTTTATTCGTTTACATTCTTTTTCTTAATCGAATCACAAGGTAGATCATCGTATTGTATTATCCACGATAATGTCCTTATGATTTAGATACTAAACGTTTATTTAAGTGGCTCGCTGTTAATCCTTCTATATACTCATGGGGAAGGTATGTAACAATTGCCGTTTCCCTAAATCGTTTACTTAAAAGATTAACGTTTCGAAAACTGAAATTTCTTTCTTGCTTTTGGTTGCCCCGGTTTCTTGCGTTCAACAACTCTCGGGTCGCGAGTCAAGAAGCCTTCAGCTTTCAGAAGTGGTTTGTCATCAGGATTGATTTTTACCAATGCACGGGCAATGGCTAATCTCACAGCTTCTGCTTGACCTTTATGTCCGCCACCGTTCAAATTGATTTTTATATCATATTTTTCAGCCACATCGAGCTTATTAAGTGGTTGTTTTACGACATATTGTAGAAGAGGCGATGGAAAATAATTTTCAAGTTCACGTTTATTGATAACAATTTTTCCGTTCCCTTCTTTAATATATGCTCGAGCTACTGCGGCTTTACGTCTTCCTATTGCGTTTACTGCTTCCATATTTTATTTGAGTGTATTAATGTCTATTTTTTTTGGTTTCTGAGCTTGATGCGGATGTTCATTTCCTGCATATACATAGAGATTGTTAAGAATGGCTCTGCCGAGTCTATTTTTCGGCAGCATACCCTTGACTACTTTTCTAAATAGTTTCTCGGGATTTTTCTTCATTAAATCGGCAGGAGTGAATTTTTTTTGTCCTCCGGGATAACCCGAGACACGATAATATACGCGATCAGTCCATTTCTTTCCTGTTAATTCTACTTTATCTGCATTTACGATAATGACATTATCGCCGCAATCCACATGAGGGGTAAAGTTTGGTTTGTATTTTCCTCTCAATAATTTTGCTACTTCAGAGCATAAACGTCCTAGGTGTTGGCCAGTTGCATCGATTTCAACCCATTCTTTTTGAGCTGTTTCTTTGTTTGCAGAAATGGTTTTATAGCTTAATGTATCCACTTTCTTTGTTTTTTTAGTTTGTTAAAAATCAGTCAATTCGTTTGCTTCTTGTTGTTTCATGCTAAGGGTGTGAGAAACATAAAGAAGCTCAAAATCAGACTTTAAGCAACTTTTTTACAATAATCGGATTGCAAAGTTACAATATTTCAAAGAATTAACAAAGAATCTTTTGTGAATTTACAATTTGCTAAGTTCAAATTAGAAGTGCGAATTTCCCGCTAAGTTTTATACAGGTTTTTTTAAACAAAACTATGAAAAACACCGCGGGGTTTGCCAAGCGGTTGGGGTGCGAAACTCCCAAAGAGCGCAACCGGCAAGTGCAGTACGTGAAAAAAGTGAAAAGCAACACGCTTTTGGCACGAAAATCTTCGCCCCCCGCCTTTCAGCCTAAGTGTTGTATGCGCGAAACGATGCGCTTTCGGCGGAAACACATTGGCGGAAGCGCCGCACATCCGATCCCAGACCGGCATTCCGACCGGGGGATCAAAACCGCCCGATGCGGTGCTTGTGTAACAAAGGTAACAAAAAAAGGACACGGATGTTGTTGTTTTAACCCTTATGTGGTTGTTTTTGAACTATAAAACAATATCCATTCCTTCATAAGCCAAGAGAGTATTGGGAAAAACGGATCGTGCTTCGTGTAAGAGATCATCCAGTTCGGTATATCGCGACGAAAAATGGCCCAGGATCAGTTGTTTTACGTTGGCGGCTTTGGCAATTTTGGCGGCTTGCCGTGCAGTGGAATGAAAGGTTTGTTGTGCTCGAATTGCTTCCGATTCAGCAAATGTGGCTTCATGATAGAGCGCATCCACGCCTTCAATATAAGGAATTATGTCGGGACAATAGGCTGTATCGGAACAATATGCGTAGCGTCGTGGTGGCTTGGCAGGGAATGTTAGTATTCCGTTGGGAATCACCCGACCGTCGGGTGTTACAAAATCTGCTCCCGACTTGATTTCTTTAATTTGTTTGATGGGAATTTGGTAAAAATCAATCATTTCACGTTTGATGTGGCGAAGCGATTCTTTTTCTTCAAAGAGAAATCCGCAAGTAGGTATGCGGTGTTTCAAAGGGAAAGAATATACGCGTAGCGATTTGTTTTCGTAGATTTGTTCAAACGCATCAGCGTTCAAGGGAAAAAAATGGACTTTGAATGCCAGCTGTCGGCAAAAAAAATCGAAAGCAGGGGCCAGGAGAGGTTCAATTTCTTTATGTTTATATACATAAATGTTGAGATCCATTTTTCGTCCCAGGATATTTAGCGTGGATATAAGACCGGGAAGTCCCAATATGTGATCGCCGTGTATGTGCGAAATAAAAATACTGTGCAGTTTGCTTATACGCGTCTTGAATTTTCGCATTTGTAGCTGCGTTCCCTCGCCACAATCGATCATGAATAATTTTTCGTTTGCATTTACCAATTGTGAGGAAGGATTGTGCAATGTGGTGGGCATAGCCGATCCGCAACCTAGTATTTTTATATCAAAACGTGTCATCTTTTAATTACTTTTGCAATTACAATTTTATTGGATTCCGATAAGTTTATGCATTTGAATGCTTAACCCCCAGATCGGATGTGCTTTTATTAATTCAACGCAATAGGCTACATTTTCGTAAACGAGGGCATTTCCATTGAAAATGGGGCTTAGTAAATATTTTTCGGCTTTTGGCAACAGTGAAATATCGGGTAAAGGATCGCCGGCTTGCATGGGGAAACGCAATTCGTTTACTTCGGGAATAAGTTCGCGTATTTTTTCAAAATCCTGTTTGGGACTGCAAGCAATGTAATCGATTCCTGAAGGTACCTTGTGGGTCCCATTGGTTTCGATGGCTTGCCAGTATCCTTTTTCTTTAAAGAAGAAAACGATTTCGTTGGTCAATTGCAAGGTGGGTTCGCCTCCTGTCCAAATGATGCGATTGCAACCAAAGGAGGAAATTTCATTCAGAATTTCTTCCGCCGTCATTGTCCTGCCCAAGGAAAAGTCCGTATCGCAAAAGCTGCAGTTCAGATTGCAGCCCGAAAGCCGGATAAAAACCGATGGTTCCCCTGTTCGTGCACCTTCACCTTGCAACGAATAAAATATTTCATTCACTTTCAGGTTCATAAACAGCGGAAGTTTTGGGAGTTTCGCTTACCTCAACGGCATAAAGTTGCGGAAAACTCGGTTTGAAAATGTCGTAAAGCATTTTTGCCAAGTTTTCGGCTGAGGGATTCAAAGGGAACATGATATCGTTGAGGTTTTGATGATCCAGATGGGTATCAATGTATTCTTTTATTTTTTCCAATTCTTTATAATCGCATACAAAGCCTGTGTTGTTCAGTTGTTCCGATTTTAGGTGTACCGTTATCACATAGTTGTGCCCATGCAACCGAGTGCAGGGGTGTTCGGGTGAAAGTTCGTGAAGTGAGTGGGCGGCAGAAAATGAAAATTGTTTACTAATTCTGTACATAGGATTCAACTGTTTTACCATTATTTTTAACAATTAACGACCAAGAAAGTTGTTAGTTTGGCTTTTCCAGGTAGGTGTACACCGGATAGTGGTCAGAATAAGGCACTTTATCGACTTTTGTTTGATAAGCTTTCATATTTTTACTATGCAGTATGTAGTCGATGCGGAAGAGGAAAAAATCTTCATGATAAGTGATACCCGGACCAAAACCGGTGGAAGTATAGGCATCGTTCAGATTTCCTTTCAATTGACGATAAGCGTACGAGATGGGTGTATCGTTGAAGTCGCCGCAAATAATGACTCCTTCGGTTTTTTCCTTTGCAAGGTAGCTGTTTATTTTTTGTACTTGATATACTCTCTTGCGGTATGCTCGCCCCAAACGACTGCGGATATTGGTTGTCACTTCGTCGAAATTGACGTTTTCTTTATTTTGAAGAAAATCGCTATAAAGTTTTTTGTCTTCGGCTGTTATTTGGTTCGATTCCAGATGCACATTAGCCACCGTATAAGGCAAATTATTGATGTCGATAGTATAAACGGCGGCACCATTATAGGAAGAGTCGAAGATAATTTCGTGAGTCTTTTCGATAGGAAATTTAGAGAAACACGCTAATCCGTAAATATGATATTTGCCCGATGATTCCAATCCGGTGACCGAATGATAAGGGTATTTATTAAGAATCCTATTCACATCGTGTTGCGATATCAACGATTGGCCGGTTTTACTGATCATATATTCTTGTAAACAAACGATATCGGCATCGGTCTCAGCAATATATTCGAGAACGGGATGTGTAAAAGCGTTTTTATGCGACTCGTTTCGAAAACCTTCTACATTGTATGTCAATATTTTAATACTGTTTGGTGGGGCTTCTTTAGTAAAAAGATGAAGTGGGAAAAAGGTCAGAATAGGTTTATAGCAAACCAACAAGGCTACGAAGGAAATAAAAGCAAGTTTCCATTTCGAAAGTATAACCCACAGAAGAAGATAGGCAATGTTGAGAAACAATATGATACCGAATCCTAGTCCGATGTATGAAAATAAATTGGTTTTTAATGGTGAAACCCTCCATGCAAGAGACGAAGATGCAAGCAATAAGATGGCAATGATATTTGTTGCGAAAATGATGTATCTTATTATTTTGCTTAAGGTTGTTTTCTTATTTTTTACTGGCATTGAACAACTTCCGTTTTTCTTCCTTCGTTAAACTGTTGTATCCCGATTGTTTTAGTTTATCGAGTATAGCATCAATTTCTTTTTGTTCTTCGTGTTTGCGGTAATTGTAATCACTATCGCTTTCGGATCGTCGATAAGAAACTTTCATTTTGGGAGATTTCCTCTTTTTAAACAGATTTGCCAATTTATCGATTGATTTGCTGATCCATAATGTAATATCTTTCCCTTTTTTATACTGTGTGGCAAAAATATATCCGGCAATTGCCCCACCTATATGAGCAATGTGACCTCCCGGATTCGATACATTGTCAAGAGAAAGGAAATCAAGAATAAACGCAAATAAAGCGATGTAAATGATCTTAATTCTTCCCAGAAGAAACAAGTTTAGTCTAACATCGGGTTTATAAAAAGCCGCAGCCATCACGATGGCCATAACTGCTGCTGATGCACCGATCATCCAATTGTGCCCCATATCAATATAGTAGGGTATGGCATTGAATGCGATCAGGTAGAGCAATGCACCTGCCAATCCGCCTAAAATATATAAACTTCCTAGTGTGCGACCGGTAAAATATTGCAAAAAAATACGTCCAAACCAATATAGCCAAAGCAGATTGAACAAAATATGCAAAAAACCTTCATGAACAAACATATAGGTTATCGGCGTCCAAAAGTGTTTTATACATTCGCCGGGGTTTGAAGGCACAGCAAGGTAAGACAATATATCGAAACCACTGATTTTGAATAGGGTAAAAAATATACCTGTAATTTTGATCAAAAGGAAAACAAGAATGTTGATGAAAATCAGTTTGCTTAACACATCGCCTGTTTTGTATCTGTATTTTATTTTGTCAATAAAATCGGCCATTTTTCAAATCCTTTTTCTTCCAGTAAAGTATTGCAAATATACCAAAAATCATGCCCCCGAGATGCGCAAAGTGTGCCACATTATCACCTGAAAAGTTGGCGATACCGAAAAATAATTCAATAAATCCATAACCCAATACAAACCATTTTGCTTTTATAGGAAAAGGGAAAGGAATAATAAACAAGGCTGCATTGGGGAATAATACCCCGAAAGCCAACAAAATTCCGAATACGGCCCCTGAGGCACCTATAGTAACTGTGTTTAGCAAAAGATTGAGATTGGCTTGTAATGGATCTATGAAATTCATGTTTTGGTGCAGCAAGTTGGCTCCGTGGATGTAAACGTCTGAAATTGCTTCGAGCGACATTCCGCTCTTTATAAACCGAATGCGCAGAAAAATTACAAGCATTTGGGTAAAGGCTGCGCCAATTCCGGTGATGAAATAATAACCCAGAAAACGCTTAGACCCCCATATGTGTTCCAATGTACGTCCAAACATAAAAACGGCGAACATATTGGAAAACACGTGCATGAATGAATACGGGTCGTGCATAAACATGTACGTGATGGGTTGCCAGATACGAAAAGAGGACGATTCAACGTAATGAAGCCCTAAATAATCGGACAAATCTATGCCTCTTCGTTGTAAGACAACCTGTGCCAACCACATAATGACATTTATAATAATAATATTTTTGGTAATGGGGGATGTGGATCCCATGAATCCCGGATTCGAATTATTCATCATAAATCTCTTGAGTTAATGTGCAAAATTACGGATAATTTCTATGGAAATAAGAATTTTCGCCATGGAATGGTATTTTTTATAATAAAAACCGACAATTTTCATAATTTTTCTTGATTATTATTGAACTATCTCCTATATTTGGCAGCAAATTAGCTACAGGCTTACTGTTCATGCATGTTTAATTTTTTAAAGTTTTTCTTATGAATAAATCAGAACTCATTGATGCTATTGCTCAAAAGTCGGGGCTTAGCAAGGTTGACTCAAAAAAAGCGTTGGATGCGACTCTAGATGCTATTGCAGATGAACTAAAATCAGAGGGTAAGGTGGTATTGGTAGGTTTCGGTACTTTTTCTGTTGTTGAAAGAAGCGCTCGAAAAGGGATCAATCCACGCACAAAAGAAACGATTGACATCCCGGCTAAAAAGACCGTTAAGTTTAAACCGGGATCGGAATTGTCGAGTTTATAATTACACTGATTGCAAGGGAATTGGGAGAGGGTGTTCGAATAAACACTCTCTTTTTTTATTTAAAAATCGCCTGTGAGGGTTATGAATAAAAAAATATTTATTTCGTAAATAAAATTTTGTATTTTTAAAAGTGTGATGCAGGCGGATCGTGTGAACCCTTCGAATGAAAAAATGATTTGAGAACTTTATCTATCTTTGTATCTCAAAATTAGCGATTCATGTCAAAAAGAAAGAAGCAACTCCCTTTGTTGGAATCTGTAGTCATTACTGACGTGGCTGCCGAAGGTAAAGCCATTGCAAAAGTGGATGGGATGGTTATATTTGTTCCCTATGTTGTGCCTGGTGATGTGGTGGATATTCAATTGACACGCAAAAAACATAATTATGCCGAAGGGAAGGTTGTTCGCTTCGTTTCTTATTCCGAAAATCGGGTTGAACCTTTTTGCGAACATTTTGGTATATGTGGCGGTTGCAAATGGCAAATGCTTCCTTACAATCTTCAGTTGAAATATAAACAGAAGCAGGTTGTAGATAATCTTACCCGCATAGGAAAAGTGGAATTGCCGGAAATTTCACCCATTTTAGGTGCTCCAAAAACTACTTTTTATCGCAATAAATTGGAATTTACCTTTTCAAATAGAAAATGGATCACAGAAAATGAGATGGAAAGCGGAGAATTTTTTGGTACTCGTGAAGCATTGGGATTTCATATTCCTCAAAGGTTCGATAAAGTATTGGATATTCGATACTGTTGGTTGCAAAACGATGTTTCGAACCGGATTAGGAATACTATCCGGCAGTTTTGTCTTCAGA
Source organism: uncultured Dysgonomonadaceae bacterium (assembly GCA_964444915.1). Classification (GTDB taxonomy): domain Bacteria; phylum Bacteroidota; class Bacteroidia; order Bacteroidales; family Dysgonomonadaceae; genus Anaerorudis. The sequence goes on along the minus strand of CAYUIY010000008.1, from coordinate 18,519 downwards.
ACGATTACGAGTTTTTTGATCTTCGTAATCAGAAAGGGTTGATGCGAAATCTCATTATTCGAACCTCTTCCACGAGTGAAATCATGTTGATAGTGGTTTTTTTTAAGGATGACAAAGGAAAACGCGAAAAACTGCTGAATTTTATTGCCGATGAATTTCCGCAAATAACATCGTTACTTTACGTTATAAATGAAAAAGCTAACGATACAATTATGGATCAAGAAATTGTTACATGGAAGGGGAACGATTGCATTTATGAAGAAATGGAGGGGCTAAAATTTAAAATTGGTCCAAAATCATTTTATCAGACCAACAGCGAACAAGCATATAATCTGTATAAGATTGTGCGTGAATTTGCACAGCTCTCCGGCAACGAATTGGTTTATGATTTGTATACAGGAACAGGGACCATTGCCAATTTTCTAGCGCGAAAGGCGAGAAAGATTATCGGAATAGAATGTGTGCCCGAAGCTATTGAAGATGCCATGGAAAATTCGAAACTGAATCGGATCGATAATACGTTTTTCATTGCGGGCGATATCAAGGATATTCTCACGCGCGATTTTATTATTGAACATGGGGATCCCGATGTGATTGTTACCGATCCGCCCCGTGCCGGAATGCATGGTTATGTTATTGAAACTATTCTTTCTGTCGAACCTCCACGTATAGTATATGTAAGTTGCAATCCGGCTACGCAAGCGCGTGATGTGAATTTACTTGATGGCAAGTATCGCGTTACTCGTGTGCAACCTGTAGATATGTTTCCACATACCCATCATGTCGAGAATGTGGTATTGTTGGAAAAACGGTGATACATTTATTTTACCGGTTCCACTTTATATCCTAATTTTCTCAACCCCTCAATCAGTCCGTCTTCCCCCGGCAGATGAGCACACCCTACTGCAATGAAGGACGATTTTTCTTTCATCAGTGCAGGTAATTTTTCTAGCCATTTTTGATTGCGCTTTTTGTTCAGCATTTCTTTTTCTTCCTGAGTGGCAGGGCAAGGATCGTCGGGCGTATCTTCTTCGTAAAGTTTTCTTATGCTTTCTAAATCATACGCGTAGTAAGCAGCTTGCAATTTATCCATTTGGTCTTTCAAGAGTTCGGGGTGTTTAACTATACACATCAGTAATTCTGCTTGGCGACTGAGTGATTGGTAGTTAAATAGCACATCGATTTGTTCATCTACTCTTTCCAATCCTGTTACGGGTCGAAATCGTTTGCTTGTCTCTTCTTGAAAATATTCATCCATACTTTTTTCTCCGGAGAGGTTCGGATAATATTTTTTATAAAGTGTTACCGAGATAAAGTTGCTTAGCATGGCCGGTTTCATTTGCCCAAATTGATCTAACCCGAAGCCTATCCATTCATGTAAAGCACTGTCGAGTAGGGCAATATCATTAGCATTCAACAGAGTGCCGTAAGTGATACCTTCAGGCATGAGTGCTTCGCTCATCAGTTTCAGTTGCAATTCACCCATTGCGCTTAAGTCGATTTCACCGATGGTTTGTTCGGTAGATTCAAATGCCTCTTTCAGTTTATCAATATTATCAAGAAAAGAGATGGGTATAAGGTGATGGGTCCCGAAAAGATAAGAAGGGTTTTCCAGTCCATTGCCTGAAATTTTCCAAAGCAGTGAACCGGAATTTTTACTCGAAGCATTGTTACATGACGATATAATAAGTCCCAGAAAAACAATGCTTATGATTTTTTTTATTTTCGTCTTTTTCATTTCGAAATGGGGTAATTTATTTGACAGAAGTTAGAAGTGTATTAAGCGCGTTTTCCCAATTCTTTATCTATCAAGTAAATGCCTATCCCGTTGTTCCCTATCAATTTTAATGCATCAATGATCTTTTGTGCTGTTTCTTCCTCTTCCACTTGTTCGTTTACAAACCATTGAAGCATGTTTTCGGTGGCAAAATCTTTTTCTTCTCGTGCTATTGCCACAATTTCGTGGATGCGTGCCGTGACTACTTTTTCGTGTTCCAAAGTGTCAAGAAAAGCCGCCAAGAGCGATTCCCATTTTGTTGACACTTTTTCGATAGGAGCTAATTCCACTCTCCCTTCGCGAGAGATTACATAATCAATGATTTTTAAAGCATGATCTTGCTCTTCTTTAAATTGGATTTTAAACCAGTTTGCTACACCGTTTAATCCTTCTGTGGCAAAGTGGATTGACATGGATAAATAAAGATATGCCGACCAAAATTCGGCGTTAATCTGTTTGTTTAATGCGCTTTCTAAATTTTTACTTAGCATAATGAGTTTGTTAAGATGAATAGGATGGGTTGAATTATTTAGTTATATGTTATAATAACGTGTAAGCGAGAAAAATGTTTGTATATTTTCAAAAAGTGTTTTATACAATGAGGGAAAACCTTTCATTTTTTGGAGCAATGCAACGGCTTTTGAGGTTGATGATGAGTGTTCTTAATCCATAAATTAAAAAATAATTGAGGACGAAATATGAATTTATTATTATCTTTGCATTCTACATTTTCAATATAAACTCTATCCTGACATGACAGATGATTTTTTTGAGGGTAGATAAAAATGGGAAAAACATCTAATAATTATCGAATGAATCTGTTAAGAGAAAAAATGATGAAATATGATGTCCCGCAGAAATTCAAAGCGGCGGGCATATATCCCTATTTTCGGGTTATCGAAAGCGATCAGGATACTATGGTTACTATAAATGGTAAGAAAGTCCTGATGTTTGGGTCTAATGCTTATTTGGGGTTAACCAATCATCCAAAAGTTAAGAAGGCTGCTGTTGAGGCTACAAAAAAGTACGGAACCGGAATGGCTGGTTCCCGTTTCTTAAATGGCACCTTAGACATACACATCGAATTAGAGAAAAAATTGGCGGATTTTGTTGATAAAGAAGATGCTCTTGTATTTTCAACTGGTTTTTCTGTAAATGAAGGGGTGATATCTTGTGTGACCGGACGAGACGATTATATTTTATGGGATGAAAGAGATCATGCTTCCATTATTGAAGGTGGAAGAGTTTCTTTTTCAACTAAGTATAAATTTCGCCATAACGACATGAAATCGCTCGAAAGGCAGCTTAGGCGATGTGATCCCACAAAAGTAAAACTAATTGTTGTGGATGGAGTTTTTAGCATGGAGGGCGATTTGGCTAATCTTCCCGAAATTGTAAGACTGGCGAAAAAATATAATGCCAATATCATGGTTGATGAGGCTCATGGAATTGGCGTATTGGGAGCTAATTATAGTGGCAAAGGTGTTTGCGATCATTTTGGTTTACTTGACGAGGTTGATTTGATAATGGGGACATTTAGCAAATCACTGGCCTCTATTGGAGGATTTATTGCAGGGGAGTACCCTGTAATAAATTATTTGAGGCACAATGCCCGACCTTATATTTTTAGTGCAAGTATCACACCTGCTGCTACAGCTGCTGCATCGGCTGCTTTGGATGTTTTGAAGTCCGAACCCGAACGCATCAAACGTCTGTGGAATTTAACCAATTATGCTATAGAGCAGTTTAAAGAAAGAGGCTTTGAAGTGGGACCTACTGCCAGCCCGATCATACCTTTATATATTAGGGACGACAATAAGACATTTACCATCACAAAAATGCTTTTCGAAGAGGGTATCTTTGTGAATCCGGTAGTGCCGCCTGCTGTTTCTCCCAACGATACGTTGATTCGCTTTTCACTTATGGCTACTCATACTTTTGAGCAGATTGATTATGCGATAGATCATATCGAGAAAATATTTAGGGAAATGGAAGTATTGGAATAAGAGAAAATGATGAGTTAGGAATTATTTATGTCCAGCCTTAGTCATTGTTTATAATAGAATAGATTGAGAATTTTTTATTTTCTTTTTTCCTCTTTCTCCGAAAGGTAAGAAGAAATGCCTTTGTGAGTAGGTTCTAATCCTTTCTCGCCCTTGTGCCAGTTGGCAGGACAAACTTCGCCATATTTTTCGGTATATTGCAGCGCATCGATCATGCGAAGCACTTCGTCAACACTGCGTCCTAATTGCATATCGTTTACTACTTGATGACGAACAACCCCGTCCTTGTCAATTAGGAATAGTCCGCGATATGCTTCCGGTGAGCCTTTGAAAATGGGATTTCCAAATTCGTCTATTTCGTATTTACCCGCAAGAACATCATACTGCATCGAGATCGTCAACGCATGATCGGCTACCAGAGGATATGTTACTCCCTTTATTCCCCCCTCATTTTGCGGTGTTTGTAGCCATTTCCAGTGGGTGGTTGCAGAATCGGTTGAGGCGCCTACTATTACTGTGTTTCTTTTTTCAAATTCGGTTATTCTTTCTTGAAATGCAATAATTTCTGTGGGACATACAAAAGTGAAATCGGCAGGATAGAAGAAGAAAACCACATATTTTTTTCCTACATACCGATTAAGAGAAAAGTTTTCTTCTATTTCTGATCCATTTACAACTGCCGGAGCCCAAAATACAGGGGCTTTTTTTCCAACTAGTACTGACATAATTCTTGAATTGTTTAATTGTTTATTTGCGATTCGTTTTGTAATTCAAATGTATGGCTTTCTTGAACAATAAAAAAACGTATAACCTTCTATTGCATATCAAAAATATTTATAATTCTGCAAGCGATTGGATTTTCTCGGGAAATAAAAATTAACGTCTTAAATGATGCTTATTTCCATAAAAACAATTACTTTTGCATGCAATAAATTAAGAAAAAGTATATACTTATGTCGTTTATTGCAGATAAAATTATGATGGATGGACTGACTTTTGATGATCTTTTGTTAGTCCCCGCTTACTCCCAAGTACTTCCGTGTGATGTCAATTTGACCACCGCTTTTTCCCGTAATATTTCATTAAATATCCCAATGGTTTCTGCCGCTATGGATACTGTAACGGAAACAATGATGGCAATTGCCATTGCCCGTGAAGGTGGTATAGGAGTAATTCACAAGAATATGACAATTGAAGAGCAGGCCAAGCAGGTAAAAATTGTTAAGCGTGCCGAAAATGGGATGATTATTGATCCTATTACTATTACGCCCGAGAAAACAGTTGGCGATGCCTTGGCTTTGATGTCTGAATTTAAAATTGGTGGAATTCCGGTAGTAGATGACGAAAATCGATTAGTAGGAATTGTTACAAATCGCGATCTTCGTTTTCAGCGCGATATGAATAAACGCATCGATGAGGTAATGACGAAAGATAATTTGGTCACTACCGATCAATCGACCGATTTGGAATCTGCTGCCGATATTTTGCAGCAATACAAAATTGAGAAGTTGCCGGTAGTGGATGCCGAAAACAAACTTATCGGGCTAATTACCTATAAAGATATTACCAAAGCCAAAGATAAGCCTTACGCATGCAAGGATAAACAAGGGCGGTTGCGTGTGGCAGCAGCTATCGGGATAGCCGTGGATTCTTTCGAAAGAGCCGTCGCATTGATTGAGGCAGGGGTTGATGCTATTGTTATCGATACTGCTCACGCTCATTCAAAAAGCGTGTGCGATATGCTGAAACGGGTAAAAAAAGCGTTCCCCGATATCGATGTGATTGTTGGCAATATTGCTACGGCCGATGCGGCAAAGTTTTTGGCCGATGCCGGAGCCGATGCAGTGAAAGTGGGTATCGGTCCGGGTTCTATTTGTACAACCCGCATTATAGCCGGAATAGGCGTGCCGCAAGTTACGGCTATTTATGACGTTGCAAAAGCATTGCAAGGAACAGGAATTCCTATAATTGCCGATGGGGGAGTGCGTTATTCGGGCGATATCGTAAAGGCTTTGGCAGCAGGTGCTTCGTCGATAATGATGGGGTCGTTGTTGGCAGGAACGGAAGAATCTCCGGGAGAAACCATCATTTTTAACGGACGCAAATTCAAACTCTATCGTGGCATGGGATCACTTCCTGCCATGCAAAAAGGCTCGAAAGATCGTTATTTCCAAGAAATGGAAGACGATGTCAAGAAATTTGTTCCTGAAGGGATTGAAGCACGTGTGCCATTCAAAGGTACGCTTCAGGAAGTTGTTTATCAGTTGGTTGGAGGCTTACGTACCGGGATGGGGTATTGTGGGGCCGAGAATATCGAAAAGCTTCATGAAGCCAAATTTACGCGTATTACTGCTGCCGGGTATATCGAAAGTCATCCGCATAGTGTCATGATTACGCGTGAGGCTCCTAATTACAGTCGCGAGATTGAGTAGGATTTAGGGTTTCACGCATAACATAACAAACAGAAAAGGGGAGAATACGAATGAAGGTAACGGCTCCCCTTTATTTTTTAGCAATTATAGACTCTCAATTTGTTTGCTGAAGTTTTTTTATAACTTTGTGTATTGCAAAATGGTGTTGCAGTTAAAAAAATGCCTCGAGATGAAACATATATTAGTGCTTTTCGCTGTCTGGATGTATTCCTTATTTTTATGTGGATCCGAATTGCATAATTCGGTTCAAGCAGCTAATATTCTTGGTGTTTTGGATAGTCTCGATGTGTTTAATACGATTACCGATGTAGAAAAGCAAATGAAGAAAGTGGTTGAGGGTGGGGAAGAAACATTTGTTCTTCCTGGTTCGGATACTTTTCAAGATAGTGTTAAACTACAAGGTGTAATCGACTCGCGAGAAAACGTTAATTTTCGAGATACGATGGTTCGTCGCGCGGATGCTTCTCGTTCTACTACGGTAAAAAAGCAAAGAACAAATTTTCTGGATTCTTTATACGTGCGAAAAAAAAACGGTACGTTAGAGCTCCCGGACAGTTTATTCAGAAGTCCCGATTTGGGTAATCTGACTTTTAAAGACACCGTGATTATTAATCCTTTATTTTTGCCTGTTGTTTTTACAGGTAAAATACTTCCCGATGACCTTTCTTTTTATCCTCCTAAAGAAGAAGATCCTTATAAAGGAATATTGATATCTCCAGAAAATACATTCGCACCGCTGTTGGAGAAAATGGAGTTCATAAATGAAGTTCGCAGGCAATATTGGCGTCAATATCCTGAAAGGGTAACAATGTCGGTGTTCCATTTCGATACGATACCCCGCGTTGATACACAAAAAGACGTTATCGAAAAGTTTAATCCATTCAAAGAACTTATTAAAGTGGAGAGAACTGCTCCATTGGAGGCGCCGCCAATAAAACCGGTGGAGTTCGGACGTAAATATTGGATACTTTCGGGTGAACATTCTTTGCAATTTTCTCAAAACTATTTTTCGGAAAACTGGCATAAAGGTGGAACTAGTAACTTAAATTTCAATAATTATCATGTCATTCAGGCAAATTATAAAAAAAAGAATGTCCGATTTAACAATACATTGGAATGGAGGTTTTCGATATACAATTCACCGGAAGATACCATTCGTAATTACAAAATAGGGGAAGACTTGATTCGCTATTACGGGAATTTGGGTATCGATGCATTCATTAAAAAATGGTCGTATTCCATGAATACCGAAATAAAATCACAATTATTCAATAATTATGTTCCCAATGCCACCACTTTGAGATCTGCCCTTCTTTCCCCTTTATATGTGAACGTCGGAATAGGTATGCGGTATGGCTTGGATAAAAAATTCAAAGAGGTAAGATACAGAAGATTGCGCTTGACACTGGATCTTTCTCCCTTTTCGCTTAATTATAGATATGTGGCGAATAGTAAAGTGGACGTTGGAAGATATGGTATCCGGGAAGGAAAAAAATCGATGTTGGATATAGGTTCAACAATTACTTCCATCATGACATACGATATTAACCGTTATATTTCATGGAACTCCCGCTTTAAATATTTCACCAGTTACGATATGGTGGAAGCCGAATTTGAAAACACATTGAATATGATGCTGACTCAGTATTTTTCGACGCGGTTATATTTTAACATTCGGTTTGACGACGCTGTTCCTGCTGATCCTACTTTTAAATATTTTCAAATTAACGAAGTCGTTAGTTTTGGGTTGAATTACAAATGGTAATTCAATTATTTAAACATGGAATGATTTGCAATGTAAAATCCATTAAGAAAATCGCGGATTTTCATTCGTTTTTTTCCAGCCGCTTGAATATCGGAAATTTCAAGAAAACCGTCTTTTGCTGCTACAGCAAGATAAGTTTTATTATCGGTAACAATTGTTCCGGGTAGTAGATCATGTGTTCTATTTTTTATTGAACTTTCAAATATTTTCAGATTCAAGGTATTTTTCGCATCTATTTCAAGCTCTGTCCATGCGGCGGGAGAGGGCGACAAACCTCGAATAAAGTTATAGATGTTCTCTGCTGGTTGATTCCAGTTGATTTTACAGGTTTCTCTGAATATCTTTGGAGCGGGTTTTAGTTTGGTTTGATGAGTAATATATTCATTCTGTGGAATAGCTTCAATCGTGTCGTTCAAAATAGCATCGACCGTCTTTAGCACCAGAGCTGCTCCTTTCTTCATTAGTTTATCGTGAAGGGTTTGTGCATTATCATTTTTTTCAATTGGAACTTTTTCTTGAAAAATGATTTTCCCTGTGTCTATTTCATTTGAAAGAAAAAAAGTAGTTACACCGGTTTCTTTTTCTCCGTTGATGATTGCCCAATTGATAGGTGCAGCCCCCCGATATTGTGGGAGCAACGATGCATGAAGATTAAAGGTGCCTTTTGGGGGCATACTCCAAACTATTTCAGGGAGCATACGAAAAGCCACCACAATTTGTAGATCGGCTTTCAGTTTTCGGAGCTCATTCAAAAAAACTTCGTTTTTCAATTTTTCGGGTTGTAGTAAAAGCAGGTCGTGTTCCAAAGCATATTTCTTTACCGGCGATTGTTGGATTTTATACCCTCTTCCGGCAGGTTTGTCGGGTGAGGTGATTACTCCTACCACATTATAGCTATTTTCTACTAATGTTTTCAGTGATTCCACCGCAAATTCGGGTGTTCCCATAAATACAATACGTAAATCTTCTTTTTTCATAATCTTCTGATTTTACTCATCCATTTCAGAATAGTGTTCCAATAATATTTCCCTATAAGCGTTAAATACGGTCGATTGAGAAATAATTCCCTTGTAAATTCCATTATCGTCCACTACAGGGAGATTCCATGCTTTGGTATCTTCAAAGATATCCATCACTTTTTCCATCGGCATGTTGATATTGATTTTGGCAGGAGGCCCTATCATGATCCTTTCAACCTTGAAGCGGTCATAGAGTTCAGGTCGGAAAATGATGTTTCGAATATCGTTCAGATAGACCAATCCGAGCAACACCCCTTTATCGTCTACCACCGGGAAAATATTGCGTGTTGAGTTGGAGATGATTTTTACCATGTCTCCCAGTGTCATATCGGGTTTCACAACAGGAATATCGGTTTCCAAAATATCTTCTACCTTCAGGAAGGTGAGTACGGCTTTGTCTTTGTGGTGAGTTATTAGCTCTCCTTTTTTAGCTAATCGGATAGCATAAATATTGTGCTTTTCAAAAGCAATAATGGTTCCGTAGGAACAACTTGAAACAATCATTAAGGGGAGAAAAAGGTCGTATCCACCGGTAAGTTCGGCTATAAGGAAGGTACCTGTGAGTGGTGCGTGCATTACGCCTGCCATTACGCCTGCCATGCCCATCAATGCAAAGTTTTCCTGGGGTAGGTAGGTGCTGTATCCAAGCTGATTCAGTGTGTATGAGAAGACGAATCCAAGAATACATCCCAAAAAAAGCGTGGGAGCAAATACACCGCCTACTCCTCCACCACCGTTGGTGGCACTTGTGGCAAATATTTTGAAGATAATGATGAGGGAAAGAAATATAATAATTCCCCACCGATTATATAAGGAATAAAAGAAACTACCATTCATCAATTCTTTGTATTTGTCGCCGCCTGCCAATAAAATGTCGATAGAATTATACCCTTCGCCATAAAGAGGCGGAAAGAAAAAAATTAGGATACTCAGAATGGTACTTCCCATGAGAAATCTTTTGAACGGGCTGATTTTATGATAGATATTTTCATTCCATATCATTACGCGTGTTACATAGAGGGATAAGAATCCGCAGAGGATTCCCAGTACAATGACGTAAGGAATTCTGTTAAGTGTAAACTGTTCTACTTGTGAAAATGCAAACATCGCATCCATTCCTGTAAGGAAATAAGCAATGGTTGTAGCTGTTACTGAGGTAACCAACAATGGCAAAATGGACGACATGGTGAGGTCGAGCAAGAGCACTTCTATAACAAACAAAATACCGGCGATAGGTGCTTTGAAAATCCCTGCAATAGCGCCTGCAGCTCCGCATCCCACTAAAAGCATAAGATTTCGTTGATCTAGTTTAAAAAAACGTCCTAAATTTGAACCAATAGCCGAACCTGTAAGTACGATAGGTGCTTCTGCACCTACCGATCCGCCAAAACCGATGGTGATAGAACTCGCAATGATGGAGGTGTACATGTTGTGAGGTTTTATGCGGCTTTTGCGTTGCGAAATGGCATACAACACTTTCGTAACACCGTGGCTGATATCGTCTTTGACAATGTGTTTTACAAACAGTCCGCATAGGAGTAAACCGATAGGAGGATACAGCAAATAAAAATAGTTGGCTCCGGTTGGAGTAAAATTTTCTGTGAGAAATGTTTGAATGAAATGAATAGAGGTTTTAACCATATAAGAGGCCAATGCTGTAGCAATGCCTACCAAAAAACAGACAAAAAGTAATAATGTGCGTTCTTTGATATGTCGATTCAGCCACAACAAAAAATGATGATATAAATCATTTAATTTTGACCTCATTTTTTATAAATTCTTTTGAAATAACACAAATATATGGGATAATTTTCAATTTGATCGCCGCTAAACAAAAAAATTCGCTCTTCACCGGTCGTTCATTTTTTTTGCTCAAGAATTCATTCTTTTGTAAAAGGAAAGACAATCACAATTGCGATTATTGGCGTATGATTTGAATTGTTCCGTTTTTTCCAAGTTTTATGATGCTTGAAGAAGCGGCTTTGATATTCTCATTTTGCCGAAAAGTTACAATATAGTCTACTCTTTTTTTAATCTCTTCATCAATATCTTTAAAAGAAGCAGGCGAAGGCTTTCCACTGATGTTTGCCGATGTGGAAACGATAGGCTTTCCAAATTGTTTGCACAATTCTTTCGAAAAGACTTCAGCCGTGATGCGAATGCCGATGCTTCCATCTTTAGCAATTAAATTGGGGGCGAGATTTTTTGCCCCATCATAAATGATGGTTAAAGGTTTTTCTGAAAGTTCAATTAAATCCCATGCAATTTCGGGAACTTCATCCACGTAAACCCCCAGTTTATCGGGAGTATCCAGCAAAACCAACATGGATTTGCTATCATTGCGTTGCTTAATGCGGTATACTTTTCTAACAGCTTCTTCGTTGGTTGCATCGCATCCGATTCCCCAAATGGTATCGGTAGGATAAAGAATGACGCCACCTTTACGCATAATTTCACATGCCTTTTTTATATCGTCTTGCATAGGGGTTTATTGATTTTTTTTCGCATTGAATTTTTGCATCACAATCACGTCAACATAAGTAAGTTGAAGTGAAACCCATTCTTTCAATGTTGCGGTATGCTGAAATCCAACCTTCTTGAAAAGTCGGATGCTTGCAATGTTCTGATCCGGAATAAAAGCATATAATTGATGCAGTTTAAGAAAATTAAAAGCATATTCTTCCAGCAGTTCAAGTGATGTGGATCCATATCCTTGATTTCTATACTTTTTGTCGAGCAGAATACCTACACCTGCTCTGCTATGAAAGGGATCAAAATCGTATAGATCAACAGTTCCAATTCGTTGGTTGTTTTCCCGAAGAACTATCATTAGTCTAAGTTGCTTGGCTTGATAGATATCTTGTTGCGCTTGAACAAGATATTGTCGAAGCGCAAAGCGGGAAAAAGGAGAGAGTGATGAGCCGTATTTCCATAAATCCGTATCATTTTCCCATTCATACAGAATATCGAGATCTTCGGGCTCAAGAGCACGCAGTAAGATCTCATTGTTTTGAAGTAATTTGCTCATTAGTTCCTACTAACTTTATTCTGTTATTGCGTTTTCTTTGTCTTTTATTTCAATTAAATTTTTCAATTCCGGGAACGATGGTTTACAGAGCAACAAGATAATAAAAAGAATAATAATCAGCCAAATGTAATTTTTGCTGTCTGAAATAGCAGACGCCAAAATGTTCCAAAGAATAACAAAACTCATGAAGTATAGTCTTTGGAAAAAAGCTTTTTTGTATATTTTTATTCCTTTCTCTACATTATCAGTGCGAGGTTTTTTATTTATTTTATTCGAAAAAGATTTCAAAGCTATTGGTATACCGATGATAGTAAGAAGAATAGAGCATTGGTCAATGATAACAGGCAGTGAAGAGGGAGTTTCTACAATGCGAATAATATGGAATAAAGTCAATAAGAAAAGGATCCCCAACACAATAAAATTGATGAAATAGTGCCGACGTAAAAGCCGGATTGTTTTTTCTTCAATGGGTTGAGTCATTATTATTTCGAAGTTAATTTATAGGTTTCGTCAAAAGGTGTACGGTTTAAAATGGAACGTCCGAGAGTTACTTCATCGGCATATTCGATTTCATCACCGATAGAGACACCGCGAGCAATAATGCTCACCTTTACATTATAAGGTTGTAGTTTACGATAAATATAAAAGTTGGTTGTGTCGCCTTCCATCGTCGCACTTAGTGCAAGAATTACCTCCTTAATGTCGTTGGTTTTTACTCTTTCTACTAAACTATTGATTTCTAAATCGGAAGGGCCAATGCCGTCGATTGGAGAAATAATCCCGCCTAGTACATGATACAGCCCTTTGAATTGCATCGTCCCTTCAATTGCCATTACTTCTTTTACGTTTTCGACAACACATATGAGCGAAGAGTCTCTGGATTTATCTGAACAAATAGAACAAACTTCGCTGTCGGAAATGTTGTGGCAGAGCAAACAATATTTTATTTCTTGCTTAAGCGTAGCTATTGCCGAGATGAATTTTTCAACATTGGCAGAATCTTGTCGTAAAAGATGCAATACCAATCGTAGGGCGGTTTTTTTACCGATGCCCGGCAATTTTGCAAATTCATTTACCGCATTTTCGAGTAATATGGAGGGGTATTGCGAACTCATACCTATTGTATTTTTGTTGAACAAAGATACTATGATTCGTTTTATTGAACAAATATCTTTGGAATGGGATAAATCTCTTGAGATATGATAACTATATCTCTCCTTCTCTAAATTTTTGTCACATTCATTACGCTTCTTATTAAATAAATTTGTAGCTTTGTCAGTGGAAAATTTCCGATCAGTTTTTACTCCGCAATCTTATCAAAACATTTACAATTAAAGAGTTATTTTTTTTATGAAAAAGTACAATTTTAACGCAGGCCCTTCTATATTACCGCAGGTGGTAGTGGAAAAAACAGCAGAGGCTGTTAGAGATTTCAATAACAGTGGTCTTTCTATTATGGAGATCAGTCATCGTTCCAAAGATTTTCAGACAGTAATGGATGAGGCTGTAGCTCTTTTTAAAGAACTGCTGCAGATTCCTGATGGTTATTCGGTTTTATTTCTTGGAGGAGGCGCAAGTCTTCAGTTTTGTATGGTTCCTTACAACCTTTTAGAAAAAAAAGCTGCTTACCTGAATACAGGATCGTGGGCGAGTAAAGCGTTAAAAGAAGCAAAACTTTTTGGAGAAGTAGTTGAGGTTGCTTCATCAAAAGATGCGCTCTATAGTTATATACCTAAAGACTATACGATACCCACTGATGCAGATTATTTTCATATCACAACCAACAATACGATTTATGGTACGGAAATAAGAAAAGATATCGATAGCCCCATTCCTTTGGTGGCCGATATGTCTTCCGATATTTTTTCACGTCCTTTGGATGTTTCTAAATATGCTGTTATCTATGGCGGTGCCCAGAAAAACGTGGGACCTGCAGGTGTTGCTTTTGTCATTGTAAAAGAGGATGTGTTGGGGAAAGTATCCCGCCCCATTCCTACTATGCTCGATTATCGGACACATGTAGAACATGGTTCTCTGTTCAATACTCCGCCGGTATTGCCTATTTATGCTTGTTTGGAAACTTTACGGTGGCTCAAAGCTATTGGGGGTGTAGAGGAAATGGAAAAGATCAACATCGAAAAAGCGACGATGCTGTATGAAGAAATCGATCGCAATCCTTTGTTCAAGGGAACGGCAGTACCGGAGGATCGTTCCATTATGAATGTATGTTTTGTGATGAGTGACGAATATAAGGACTTGGAACAGGATTTTTTGAAATTTGCTACTGAAAGAGGAATGGTAGGGATTAAGGGGCATCGCTCCGTCGGTGGCTTTAGGGCATCTATTTATAATGCGATGCCAAAAGAAGGTGTACAGGCTTTGATTAATTGCATGCGTGAATTTGAGAAATTAAATTTAAGGTAGTAAAAATGAAAGTGCTTTTAGCAACAAAAAAACCGTTTGTATCTACAGCGGTAAATGAAATACAAAATATTATAGAAACTGCAGGACATCAGTTCGATAAAATTGAAAAATATACAGAAAAATCACAGTTGATCGATGCGATAAAAGATGCCGATGCTGTTATTATTCGAAGCGATATTATTGATAAAGAAGTGATAGATGCTGCTCCCCAACTTAAGTTGATTGTACGTGCGGGGGCCGGTTACGATAATGTGGATTTGAGTGTTGCTACAGAACGCAATATTTGCGTGATGAACACACCAGGACAAAATGCAAATGCCGTTGCCGAACTTGTTTTTGGAATGCTTATTTATGTTTTGAGAAATTGTTTCGACGGATCTACTGGCACGGAACTTCAAGGTAAGCGGTTGGGCCTCTATGCTTTTGGTAATGTAGCCAAAATGGTAGCCAAAATTGCGCGTGGATTCGATATGCCTGTTTATGCTTATTCGCCCATCATGACTGAGGACGATCTTCGCAAAGAGGGCGAATACGGTGTTATACCTGCAAATAGTGCAGAAGAACTTTTTGAAAACAGCGATATTGTTTCATTGCATATGCCATTACTTGAGGATACCCGTCAATGTGTGAACTATCATTTATTATCGCTTATGCCGGATGATGGCATTTTGGTTAATTCTGCACGGAAGGAAGTGATAAATGAAGATGATTTGATGCGAATCATGGAAGAACGTCCGAATTTTAGGTATATTACCGATATCAAACCGGATAAACACGATGAATTTGCCGCCAAATTTTCGAAACGTTATTTTGCAACTCCCAAAAAAACAGGAGCCCAAACATTGGAAGCGAATATTAACGCAGGTTTGGCTGCAGCAAAACAAATTGTAGCATTTTTTGAAAATGGAGATGAAACATTTAGGGTGAATCCAAAGTAGAGAAAAACGTATTTGTTATTCCCGCAAAATCGGATAAATTTGTATTTAAACTATAAAAAATTATTCATAGTATGGAAAGTATAAAAGGAACCCAAACAGAAAAAAATCTTCTAATGACTTTTGCAGGTGAATCACAGGCAAGGATGCGCTATACTTATTTTTCGAGAGTAGCCGATAGAGAAGGGTACAAACAAATTGCTGCTATTTTTATGGAAACGGCAGAACAAGAGAAGGAACATGCCAAAAGAATGTTCAATTATCTTGAGGGTGGTTTACTGGAAATAACAGGGACTTACCCTGCCGGTGTGATTGGGAACACTGCCGAAAACCTGGAAGCCGCGGCTGCAGGTGAACACGAAGAGTGGGCTGTGCTTTATCCACATTGTGCCGATGTGGCAGAAGAAGAAGGATTTAAAGAAATTGCCGTTATGTATCGTATGATTGCCAAAGCTGAAAGTGCTCACGAAGATCGATATCGGAAATTGCTTGAACGTGTAAAAACCGGTACCGTATTCTCCCGTAAAGAAGAAATTGAATGGCAATGTCGTAACTGTGGCTACGTGTTTATAGGTAAAACTGCTCCCAAAACCTGTCCGTCGTGTCTGCATTCACAGGCCTATTTTGAACCCATGTATAAGAATTATTAGTATTTTCACATCAAAACTCACCAAAAACGCATCACTAATAGTCTAGGAGATGCGTTTTTTTTCGAATAGCTAATCCTGCTAATTTGCAAAAAATAAAAAGCCAGATGGAATACAACGAACTTTTTGCTCGAACGGAATTATTAGTAGGGAAAGAAGTCATGAACGCAATTGCTTCTAAGCGAGTAATTCTTTTTGGCGTTGGAGGAGTGGGAAGTTGGTGTGCCGAAGGATTAATTCGAAGCGGCGTTATGCACCTAACTATTGTCGACCCGGATAGGGTAGCCCTTTCGAATATCAATCGGCAATTGCCCGCAACTACTCAAACCATTGGGCAACTCAAAGTGGAAGTGATGAAAAATCGACTGCTCGAAATTAATCCTTTTGCCGAAATAAATGCCGTTCCTCAGATGTACAACGAAGAAACGTCTGCCTCTTTTCATTTGGAAACCTATGATTATATTATCGACGCCATCGATACGCTTCATCAAAAAGCGCACTTACTTGTAAAGGCATCCAACACACCCGCGACAGTTTTTTCGTCAATGGGAGCAGCATTAAAAATTGATCCGTTAAAAATTCGTGTAGCCGAATTTAGGAAAGTGAAAGGCTGCAAACTAGCATCGGCCCTTCGGCGGTATCTGCGTGAAAAGGAGCAACCGGTAAAGCCCGTTTTATGTGTTTACAGCGAGGAGTATTATCCTAACAAAGGAACAGAAAATGGGAGGAATAAAAACGATTTTTTTTATCGTGAAAAAACCAATGGAACAGCAGTGCATGTAACAGCAGTTTTTGGTTTCACACTAACCGGTTTGGTCATTCAAGATATTATTTCCCAATGCAATAAAACAACATTCAATATGTGATAATGAAAAAATATTCATGTAAATTATATTTAGTCATCATATTGGTTATTGTAGTTTCTTGCTCCGATTCCCATAAACAAAAAAATGGGGGTGTAGTACCTCCGGAATCAATTGTTTCAACAAGGCGGGTAACCGAAGATACCCTTATCGATAGTCGTTATACCTTTGAAGAGGCTATTGCCGGGAGCAAAGCGCCGCAACATATCGTCGACCAGCTTAAACTTATTGAGGTAACTTATCTTTCAGTAGACGGAAAGATTCACAAAGGTCAGATTCTTACCAATCGAGAAATCGCCGAAGATCTTATCTGTTTATTTGATTTTATGTTTGATCAGCAATTTGTGGTAGAAAAAGCTGTTCCTATAGTAAAATACAATTGGAACGATAGCTTATCGATGACCGATAATAATACATACAGTTTTTGCTATCGCAACGTCTCTTATTCGAAGCACTCTATCGGTATGGCAATAGATATCAATCCACGCTTCAATCCGTTGCGATGGAAATATTGCGGCCTGCCCAATGAGCCGATAAACGGTATTCGGGATACAACAGTTAACGGAACGTTATACCCGGGTCATCCGGTAGTTAAGGCGTTTGCAAATCGAGGATTTCGCTGGGGGCATACGTTCAGTAAATATTATGACGATCATCATTTCGAAAAAAGCAAATAACAACCTGATTATCGTGCCCACATTTCTCTGTCAAGATTGCGATAATTGATGGCTTCTGCCAGATGGGATGTTTTGATATTTTCGCTTTGTTCCAGATCGGCAATGGTGCGCGAAACTTTGAGAATACGATCGTATGCACGAGCAGACAACCCCAGTTTCTCCATTGCGGCTTTCAGCAGTCTACGTCCTGCTTCGTCAATCGATGCAAATTGATGCAATTGCTTTGAGGTCATTTGAGCATTGCAATAAATACCTTTGGTATTTTTAAATCTTTCCTCTTGAATTTTTCGTGTTCTAATCACACGTTTGCGAATATCAGAACTTTGTTCGGAAGATGTTTTGTCGGATATTTTTTCGAAGGGGACAGGTACGATTTCAATTTGAATATCGATACGATCAAGCAAGGGCCCTGATATTTTATTTAAATATTTCTGTACAGCTCCCGGCGGACAAATACATTCTTTGTCGGGATGATTGTAATACCCGCATGGACAAGGATTCATGGCGGCTACTAACATAAAACCGGCAGGGTATTCAATCGAAAATTTTGCCCTTGAGATGGTGATCATACGGTCTTCCAAAGGTTGTCGCAACACTTCCAGTACACTTCGGTTAAATTCGGGCAATTCATCGAGAAACAGTACTCCGTTGTGAGCCAGACTAATTTCTCCGGGTTGAGGAAATGCACCTCCTCCCACCATTGCTACATCGCTAATAGTATGATGTGGCGAACGAAATGGTCGACGCGACATGAGCGAGGTATTTCTCCCCATTTTACCTGCTACACTGTGAATTTTGGTCGTTTCCAATGCTTCTTGGATAGAAAAGGGCGGAAGTATCGAAGGCAAACGCTTTGCCATCATCGATTTCCCGGAACCCGGAGGGCCTACCATAATAATATTGTGTCCGCCTGCTGCTGCTACTTCTAAGGCGCGTTTTACGTTTTCTT
>CAYUIY010000007.1:0-41741 GCA_964444915.1 uncultured Dysgonomonadaceae bacterium | reverse complement strand
TTTTTGCCGATGGCGTTATTTTCATCCGCGGCAACGATCATGGCGATTTCGCCGGGGAATTCATTTTCCTTGGTTGTATTGTTGTGCATTCTTCACGTTTTAAAATCAGTGATCGAGCGAATTATTATACGGATAAAATTATAAAATTTTCTTTTGCAGCGCTAATCTTTTACCGGTTGATCCTTTTCATCGAATAGCGTTGACCAATTTTTATGAAACCGACATTCAAACAAATCAGGCTAAACCGAAACCTCTCCTTTGATGTGCGGATGCGGATTGTAGTCGACGAGTTCGAAGTCTTCGTATTGAAAACTGAAAATATCTTTTACATCGGGATTGATGATCATCTTGGGCAAGGGACGAGGTTCCCGCGTGAGTTGCAATTTTATTTGATCCAAATGATTCAGATAAATGTGTGCATCGCCCATCGTGTGTATAAAATCGCCCTCCTGCAAACCTGTTACCTGCGCCATCATTTTTAACAGCAAGGCGTAAGAAGCAATGTTAAATGGAACGCCCAGAAAAACGTCGGCACTGCGTTGGTAAAGCTGCAGGCTCAGTTTGCCGTCGGAAACATAAAATTGAAAAAGCGTATGACACGGAGGAAGGTTCATATTGGGCAAATCGGCCACGTTCCACGAGCTGACAATGATCCGCCGCGAATCGGGATGATGCTTGATCATATCCACTGCTTCTGCGATTTGGTCGATGCGTCCACCATCGTAATGAGGCCACGAGCGCCATTGATACCCGTAAATATGACCAAGTTCGCCATTTTCGTTTGCCCATTTGTCCCAGATGTGTACGTCGTGTTCATGCAGGTATTTTACGTTTGTGTCGCCTTTCAGAAACCAGAGAAGTTCGTATATAATGGATTTCACGTGCAATTTTTTGGTGGTAAGAAGCGGAAATCCGTCACTCATTTTGTAACGACTCTGGTGTCCGAAAATACTGATTGTTCCGGTTCCGGTGCGGTCTTCTTTTTTTATACCTTCATCGAGAATACGTTGAAGTAAATCTAAATATTGTTTCATAGTGCTTTCCTTTCTAAAAAAGAGTTTTATATATATGATCTAAAAATGCGTTTTCTGTTGTATTCTTACAGTTGGATACCGATTCGGGAATCGTATTAGCACAAATTTACAAGATAATTTTCAATTTATCTACTGCTCTGCAAAAAATAATTTTGAGATGAATAAGTTGGTGCAATAAAACAAGATACTATGAAGGGTTCATGAAAAGAGGCAACGCGTCTGCCACTACAAAAGAACTGCCCCCGATAAAAATAAAATCGTTTTCTGTTGCCTTTTCCCTCGCCGCGTGCACTGCTTCTGCCACATTGTCGAAAGTATGACCCCACAATTGGTAGTTTGCTGCTTCTTTGGCCAGTATTTTTTCATCGAGAGCCCTTTCCACTGAAGGTTTTGTGAAATAATACTCGGCATTTTTAGGCAACAGCGGCAATATGGCCTGAAGATCTTTGTCTTTTACCACCCCGAAGACGATATGCAGTCGGTCGTATTTTTCCGATTCCAATTGTTTGCCGATATATCGGATTCCGTGCGCATTATGCGCGGTATCGCATACGATTTTCGGTTTATCCTGCACCCTTTGCCAGCGCCCCATCAGTCCGGTTAATTCTACTACATGTGCAAAACCATTGTAAACAGCGTCTTTGGGGATGCGATATCCCATTTTTTTGAGCTCTTCAACGGCAGTTAACACGGTTTTGGCGTTTTTCTCCTGCACAAATCCCCCTAATTCGTCGATGAGGCCGGGATACTCTTTGCATTGAAAAATCCATCCCGACGAGGTTTTTTGCGCATGGAAGTCGTTGTTGTTTTCGGCAAAGACGATGGGCGCATGTTGCGCAGCTGCTTTTTCCACAAAAACCCGGCGGACGTTTTCGTCTTCGATTTCCCCGATCACCACTGGAGTGTAGGGTTTGATGATTCCGGCCTTTTCAACGGCTATTTTGGGAAGGGTATTTCCCAGATATTGGGTATGTTCGAGTCCGATGTTGGTAATGACGGACAAATCGGGCGAGATGATGTTGGTGCTATCCAACCGTCCGCCCAGGCCGACTTCGATTACGGCTACATCGACCTTCTGCTCGGCAAAATACAGGAACCCCATCTCCATCGTTAATTCAAAAAATGAAGGGTGAATGGGTTCAAATGCTTCCCTGTATTTTTCCACAAAATCTACCACATAGGATTTATCGACCATCTCCCCATTCACGCGGATGCGTTCGCGAAAGTCAACCAGGTGAGGCGAGGTGTATAACCCCACTTTGTAACCCGCCTGTTGTAAGATAGCAGCAAGCAAGTGCGAAGTTGATCCCTTACCGTTGGTGCCCCCTATGTGAATGGTTTTGTATTTTTGATGCGGATAATCGAAATAAGCATCGAGCGCCAGGCTGTTGTCCAGCCCTTCTTTATACGCAGCATGACCGATGCGTTGATACTCGGGGAGTCGGCTATAAAGATATTGAAGTGTTTCTTCGTAGTTCATTCGTTTAGTTCCACAAAGGCAATACCGAATATTCCCGCGAATAGCGCAGGTTTTGCTCCACATAATTTTCGTCGTACGAAATGGTGACATCCGTAACTTTTCCGTTTTTATCGGTAACGAGCTGGTAAACCGGATTCACAAAACCCTTGTACGGGGCAAGATTCAATGCTTCATACCGGACAAGTACCTCTTTGTGAAGAGCAGGGTCTACTTTCACGGCATATGTTTCCACCATTTTTTTGGCCGCATGGTAATCGCCGGTCGATTTGATGCGCTGAATTTCCGACAACAATTGACCAAACAGATCACGAACTTTCGCATAATCATTTACTACGACATATGTTTTTCCGTCGCGTTGTTTCATCTCTACGGTCTTGTCAGTTTTACTTTGTTCATACACATACCGTGCAATGAGCTGGCGGTTACGCATGTGCGCTTCTTCGATATTTTTACCCGGCTGAATGCGGGTGAGCTGGGTCATCAAGCCGTTCATCAAATAACTGTAATATTGGGTTTTATATGCAGTAGAGTCGGGTAGAAGCCCCAGTTCAATCATTTTGGGATCGGCAAGGTAATACAACCCGAACAAGTCGGCGCGCGCTTCTTCAATGGTCGATTCATACTCTTTAAGCGCACCATCGTGCACACCCGGCAGCATTTTTCCCGAGCCGTGACCGAGGCATTCGTGCAAATCGGTGTGCAGGTTGTTGGTTAGCGAACCGTATTTTTTGGCGCGTTCAATCTCTTCTTCGCTCCACATAAATTCTTCGTTGAAACCGTTTCCTTCGGCTGCTTTGTCGTAAGCATTCGTAATGTTTTCGATAGTTACCGATTTTGAACCGTAATCGCGTCGAATCCAGTTGGAGTTGGGCAGATTGATCCCGATAGGAGTTGCCGGATAACAGTCGCCGCCCAGCATGGCTGCCGTAATCACTTTAGCCGATACCCCCTTCACCTTTTCTTTTTTAAACTGCGGATCAACGGGTGAATTATCCTCAAACCATTGTGCGTTGGCACTGATGATTTCGGTACGCTTGGTGGCTTCTTCGTTTTTGAAATTGACGATGGATTCCCATGTTCCCTTCATGCCCAGCGGATCGGTATAGGTTTCGATGAACCCGTTCACGAAGTCCACCCGCGAGTTCACGTCTTGCACCCACTGGATGGAATATTCGTCGAATTTCCTTAAATCGCCCGTTTGGTAATATTCAATCAATGTATTGATTACTTCTTTCTGTTGATCGTTTTCTGCAACACCGGCCGCCTTTTCCAGCCAACCCACAATGCGTTCGATGGCTTTACCGTAAAGCCCGCCTATTTTATATACTTCCTCGGTAATTTTTCCGTCTTTCATTACTACTTTGCTGTTCAATCCATAGGAAACAGGCGCGCTGTCGTTGGGATCTTTCATGGCGTTGTAGAAATCTTCCACCTGTTTTTGGGTAACCCCTTCGTAAAAGTTCACTGCGGAAGTTTTCACCAGATCTACTCCCGGTTGTTGGTTTACCCGTTTGGGCATAACGTCGGGATCGAACATGACGGGAAGAATCGTACTCAGCAGCTCATCGGCAGTCGTACCATCGAGGAAAGGCATCCGTTCGGGATCGACCGATTTCACTACCGATACAAAATATTCCTTCGAGAATTTCGGCATGATTTTGTCTTCGGAATAATGATGATGAATGCCGTTGGCCATCCATATCTGTTTGAGATAGGTCTCCAGATTTTTCCAATCTTCGGTCGATTTGTCTCCCATATAATTTTCGTACACCCCTTCCAAAACACGGCGTATGGCCAGGTTGTATTTGTTGTGTTGATCGTAGAGAATGTCGCGTCCCTCAAGGGCTGCCTGAGAAAGATAATAAATCAGTTCTTTCTGCTGCAACGACAATCTATTGAATCCCGGTACGGGATATCGCAGTATTTCAATGTCGGCAAAACGATCGACTTTATATTGAAAGGTTGAATCGATGCCGTCGTCGATAGTTGCAGATTTTTTTTCATTCGTTTTTCCACAACCATTGCAAGCAGCCAGCAGAACAAAGGATGTCAGCATAATAACAACTTTTTTCATCTTTATTTGGTTTTATTGTGCAAAGCTACAAAAACGATTCGAAACATTGTCTTGTTTTTTCGTTTTTCGGATAGGAGAGAAGGGAACAGGAAAAGGTAAAATATAGATTTTGGGTAGATTAAATGCGGATGTTGGAAGGGATTGAAGCGTGATTGTTATGTGATTGAAGTGTGTTTGGTGTTGGCTTGGCGTATAAATTCCGGAATAAGGGTCGGATTGGAGTTGGCAGGTGGAGTTTTTGTAGCTTTTGTTTTTTTTCTCTACCTTTGTTTTCCCAAACAAAACAATTAAACACAAAAAGATTTATACCTCTACTTGAATGGATGTTACGAATAAGCAATTTGACGAAGTCGTTGCAATCTGCCGGAATGTTTTTCAGAAGAAATTGCAGGATTATGGAGCTTCGTGGCGGATTTTGCGCCCCGAATCGGTTACGGATCAGATTTTTATAAAAGCAAACCGCATCCGTTCATTGGAAATCAAAAAAGAAAGTCGGATAAAGGAAGGTATTTTTTCCGAATTCGTCGGAATTGTGAATTACGGAATTATCGGGCTTATTCAGCTCGAATTGGGTTATTCCGATACAGTTGACATTACTCCTGAAGAAGCATTACAGCTATACGACAAATTCATTGCCAAAACCAAGGGGCTCATGAATGCCAAGAATCATGATTACGATGAGGCATGGCGCATGATGCGCGTGAGTTCGTATACCGATCTGATCCTGATGAAAATCTTTCGCATCAAGGAAATCGAGAGCCATCAGGGTAAGACATTGGTATCTGAAGGTATTGATGCCAATTACATGGACATCGTGAATTATGCAATTTTTGCTCTTATCAAATTGCATTTCGGCGAAGAAGAAAATGAAACGGAACAATCGCCTTATCAAAATAGTAACTGAGTTATCCCGAATTGTTGGGGGAGCAACGTTTATCTTCTCGGGTTTCGTGAAGATGGTAGACCCTCATGGATTTGCGTATAAGATACAGGATTATCTGATTGCTTTTGGGGTTTCTGAAGGATTTTCTTTGGCTTTCCCCGTAGCTATTCTGCTTCCGGTGGTCGAATTTCTATTGGGCGTATGTCTTTTGTTAGGGATTTATCGGAAAACCGTTTCTCGTCTTTTTTTGCTGTTTATGGCAGTCATGACACCTTTCACATTGTGGATTGCAATAAAAAATCCCGTTGAAGACTGCGGGTGTTTTGGAGATGCCGTTGTTATCAGTAATTGGGCAACGTTTTACAAAAACATCGTATTGTTGGGTTGCGCGGTCATGCTGATGGTGTATTATAACCGAATAACCCCTTTTTTAAGTTCAAAAACAGCATTGACGGCCACCCTTTTCACGGCATTTTTCGGAGTGGTTTTTTCCGTTTATAACGTGGTGAATTTACCTGTGCTCGATTTTCGTCCCTACAAAATAGGAACACATATTCCCGATAAAATGAAGGTAGATCCTTCCAAAGCCGATCAATATGAAAATATACTCGTCTATGAGAAAGGCGGAGTTAGAAAAGCATTCACGGAAGAAAATTATCCTTGGAACGATTCTACATGGACGTTTGTCGAGATGAAATCTCAATTGGTAAAGAAGGGGAAGAAACCCGAAATTGAAGACTTTTCCATTGTGCAGTTGATTTGTGACGAAGTAAGCGGCAGCTATATAGAAGGGGCCGACATAACCGAAAAGATCCTTTCCGATCCGGACTATTCTTTTTTGGTGATTTCGTATACTTTGTCGGGTATCCGTGGCGTTGAATTGTCCCGATTGAATGTTTTGGCAGATTATGCCGAAGAGTATAACTATCCGTTGTACTGCGTCACAGCATCGACCCTCGAGGCGATTACAGAGTGGGAACATTGCCACCAAAGCGGATTTACTTTTTGTCACGCCGATGAGCTGCTGCTGAAAACGATGATTCGCTCCAATCCGGGGGTGGTGCTGTTGAAAGGCGGAACAATCATCCGTAAATGGGGCAGCCGTTCCTTTCCTTCGGAGAAAGAACTGGCAGCTCCGCTCGATCAACTGGAAATTGGGAAACCGGCGAATAGGAAACAAAACGAAATGTTGGCGGTTGGGGTTACAGCTTTGCTGTTTCTTGTGCCGCTGGGTGTTATCAAATGGGCGGATGCCCGTATACAAACGAAAAATTGAGTAATTTATTCATATAAAAATCACAACGTTATGAGAAAGAATATTGTAGCAGGAAACTGGAAGATGAACAAAACACTCCAGGAAGGATTAACATTGGCGACCGAATTAAATGAAGCCTTAAAAAACAAAACCGTTAATTGTGACGTGATCATTGCACCACCGTTTATTCATTTGGCGAGCGTAGTAAACGCAATCGATACAACTAAAATTGGCGTATCCGCACAAAATTGCGCCGATAAACCCGAAGGTGCTTACACGGGTGAAGTTTCGGCCAAAATGATTGCTTCTACGGGAGCTAAATACGTGATTATTGGCCATAGCGAACGCCGCACCTATTATCACGAAACTCCCGAAATTCTGAAAGAGAAGGTATTGTTGGCACTTGCCAACGCTCTGACACCTATTTTCTGTATAGGAGAGGTATTGGCAGAACGCGAAGCCGATAAACATTTCGAAGTAGTGAAATCGCAAATCGAACAGTCGTTGTTCAACCTTTCGAAAGAAGATTTCGGCAAACTGATTCTCGCTTACGAACCTGTTTGGGCCATTGGTACCGGTAAAACGGCAACCGCAGAGCAAGCACAGGAGATGCATGCTTTCATCCGCAAGATCGTAGCCGAAAAATACGGTAAGGATACAGCCGAAAATCTGTCAATTTTGTATGGAGGAAGTTGCAATGCGTCCAATGCAAAGGAACTTTTCGCCAATCCCGACGTTGATGGTGGTCTTATTGGCGGAGCCTCGTTAAGCGTGGATAAATTCATGCCCATTATCGAAGCTTTTTAACTGCTTTATGGAATTTTACCACAGATTAATGCATTAATCTGTGGTATTTCTTTAATTTTGTCTATGATTTTCACATCAGAACCAAAGATGAAAAAGCTGTTTTATTTTCTGCTCTTTTGTTGGGTTGCAACTTTGTGGGTGAATGCACAAGAAACAAAAAGCATCATCGACGAACTGAATACTTATTATCCGGGTAAAGGTCGTGTAACCATCTATGAAGACGAAGCCATCAAAGGAATCGTGGAACGACCTATCACTCCGCAACTGCCGGTTTATACCGAACCCGGGGGTGTTTCTTATGTAAAAATGCGTGGGTATAAAATTCAGGCTTTTGCCGGCAATGATCAACGTACCTCTAAGGACGAAGCCTATCGCAAACAAGCCCTGATTAATCAGGCATTTCCCGAGCTGGAAACGGTGATCATCTTTGAGTCTCCTTTTTGGCGTCTGCGTGTGGGCAATTTTAAGACCCGAGAGGAAGCGGAAGAAGTATTGAATGAAATGCGGCAGGTTTTCCCTTCGTTTGGGAAAGAAATGTACATTGTGTCTGACGAAATTAAAGTACCGATTGATTCACCCGCTGATTATTAATCACAATTAAACCAATCAAAACATCATGCCTATTATCGAAACTATAGAAAAGAAAGATAAAATGCATCTTATTGCAGATCACGTAAAAAATGTGATTTCGTTATTGGGCGAAGACGTAAATCGTGAAGGTTTACTAAAGACCCCCGAACGTGTAGCCGAAGCCTTACAATATTTGACCAAAGGATATGCCGAAGATCCCGAAGAAATTTTGCGCGGCGCTCTCTTTAAGGAAAAATACCGCCAGATGGTCATAGTCAAAGATATTGATTTGTTTTCGCTGTGCGAGCACCATTTGCTTCCCTTTTTTGGCAAAGCCCATGTGGCCTATATCCCCAACGGGTACGTTACGGGGTTGAGTAAAATTGTTCGCGTTGTAGAAGTGTATGCTCGCAGGTTGCAGGTACAAGAACGGCTAACCACCCAAATTAAAGAGTGCATTCACAACACCCTGAATCCGCTGGGAGTAATGGTAGTAATCGAAGCAAAGCACATGTGCATGCAGATGCGCGGAGTAGAAAAACAAAACTCCATCACCACTACTTCCGATTTCACGGGGGTTTTCAATCAGCAAAAAACGCGAGAAGAATTCATCAATCTCATCAAGAAAAGTCCACTCATTTGAAGGAACTATTCCGCACATTGTTGGTGCGGCAATTTTTTGCAACTTCTTTTATTACGATTTTTTTGCGAGTCGTTTTCGTTCCGTTTCGTCAAGAATAATTTTTCGGATACGCATCGCTTTAGGCGTTACTTCCACGTATTCATCTTCCTTGATATATTCCAATGCCTCTTCGAGGCTGAAGACTACCGGTGGTGCCAGTTGGATTTTATCATCGCTTCCGGCGGCACGCATATTGGTGAGTTTTTTCGATTTGGTTACGTTCACCACCAAGTCGCCCTCTTTATTATGTTCACCCACCACTTGGCCTGCATAAACTTCGGTTTGCGGTTCAATGAAAAAGCGACCCCTGTCTTGCAGTTTATCCAACGCATATGCATACGCATTGCCCGACTCGCCGGC
This sequence comes from uncultured Dysgonomonadaceae bacterium, assembly GCA_964444915.1. GTDB lineage: Bacteria > Bacteroidota > Bacteroidia > Bacteroidales > Dysgonomonadaceae > Anaerorudis. The sequence continues at coordinate 32,596 of CAYUIY010000007.1, read as the reverse complement.
AATAATTGATCCGTTTTGACGTTTTTCGATGGGCCCTTTCCAGGGTTGAAATTCCAGAAATCGGTGTGCCATGATGGCTTCACCCGACGAAAGAGTGAGGACGATGTTGTTTAGGCCAATAATTCCCCGCGAAGGAATGGTAAATTCCATATGCATGCGGTCGCCTTTATTTTCCATGGAAATCAATTCGCCTTTCCGACGTGTTACAATATCGATGATTTTTCCGGAATATTCTTCGGGTAGGTTGATGGTAAGTTGTTCGACCGGTTCGTAATCTTCCCCCCCAATTTTTTTAATGATTACATGCGGTTGTCCCACTTGCAATTCGTAACCCTCACGTCGCATAGTTTCGATCAATATCGACAAGTGCAATACTCCCCGTCCATACACAATCCACGAGTCGGAATTGCCGGTTTCTTCCACCCTCAAAGCCAGATTTTTGTCTAACTCGCGCACCAATCGTTCGTAAATGTGTCGTGAAGTAATGTATTTTCCGTCCTGACCAAAAAACGGAGAGTCGTTAATGGTGAAAAGCATCGACATGGTAGGTTCGTCCACAGCAATCGGGTCCAGGGGTTCGGGATTCTCCCAATCGGTAATCGTGTCGCCAATTTCGAAACCTTCAATACCTACCAGCGCACAAATATCCCCCGACGATATTTCATCTACTTTTACACGGTCAAGTCCTTCAAAGACATTCAATTCTTTGATACGCGTTTTTACGATAGAGCCGTCGCGTTTGCACAACGCATAATCCACGTTTGGATGCAATGTGCCTCGATGGAGGCGGCCAATGGCTATTCTTCCCACGTAATTGGAATAATCGAGCGAAGTAATGAGCAATTGCGGAGTGCCTTTCCGCATTTTCGGAGCCGGAATGTATTTGATGATAGCATCGAGAAGGGGAGTGATGCTGTTTGAGGGTTTTTTCCAGTTGTCCGACATCCATCCTTGTTTTGCTGATCCGTAGATAGTAGGAAAATCGAGCTGATCGTTGGTGGCTCCCAAATTAAACATCAAGTCGAAAACGGCTTCCTGCACCTCTTCGGGGCGACAGTTGGGTTTATCCACTTTATTGATGACCAATATGGGTTTCAAACCAATTTCGAGCGCTTTTTGCAATACGAAGCGGGTTTGGGGCATAGGGCCTTCAAAGGCATCTACTACAAGCAGGCAGCCGTCGGCCATATTTAGCACACGTTCCACTTCGCCGCCAAAATCGGCGTGCCCCGGAGTGTCTATAATATTAATCTTTGTGTCTTTATATCGGATAGATACGTTTTTCGACAGGATAGTGATTCCGCGTTCGCGTTCCAAATCGTTGTTGTCGAGAATTAAATTCTGATTAGGTTGGTTATTACGGAAAAGGTGACCTGCCAAAAGCATTTTGTCTACCAATGTGGTTTTGCCATGATCAACGTGAGCGATAATGGCTATATTGCGAATATTTTGCATCTATATTTTTTTTTGAAGGTGCAAAGATACACATTTTGGAGGAAAAAAACCAATAAAAAAGCTTCTGTGCACCACAGAAGCTTTTCAAATTCAGTGTTTTGTTTTTTGTGTTTTTAATGCCGAAATGCTTTATTTCTTTACTTTTTTACTTTACTGTTGTTTCGTCTATAATATCAACAGGATTCAGTTCTTGAATTTTTTTCATCACGCTGTCGATTTCGGCTTGTTTAGCTTCGCCCGACAGTGTTACTACACCATCCTTTACGCTTGCAGTCAGCTTCGGATATTCTACCAATATTTCCGGCAGACTGGCTTCAATGATTTGATCAAGTTCGGAGTAATCCGGAGCAGGTGGAACAACTTCCAGCTCGTTTACTACCGATTTAACGTGTTTTATCGATGCCACTATACTGTCAATTGCAGCTTTTGCAGCATCGTCATTTACGGTACCCGTAAGTGTAGCAACCTTGTCGCTAACCGTTACATTAACATTTTCGGCATCGGGATTCGTTGCCAAAACTTCCTGAATTTCAGCCTGCAGATCGGCATCGCTCACTTTCTTGCACGAAGTTATGCTTGTTCCAAGAAACAGCACAAACATAAACATTGAAAATAGCTTTAATGTTTTCATAACCTTTTGATTTAAAAATTGGAACGCAAAAAATTTATATTTAAACGAACTTATTATTATAAACATATGTAGTGATAGAAATGTTCTATCAAAATATATAAATTATGTTTATATATTTAAATTAATATCAAAACACTCTCTTGCTTTTGTGTTATCAACAAAGGGATTAAGCCAAATTTTTTAGATAACCAAGAAAATTAAACGTTCGTCGTTTTTCCAGGTACGAGAAGTCGTTGTCGTTGGCATGTGCTTCGCGTTCGAAACCGATATTTCTGTAGCCCTGATACCGGTCTTTGTATTGTATCCAACGGATAATCCATTCCGCCACATACCAAAGATAAAAACCGATGACGCCCAACTCCAGCATTTGCCGCGTATGAATGGATTCATGGTTGATGATATGTTCATCTAATGCCGGCTGATCTTTTCGGGCGAAAACGATGCCGAAAAGATTGATAGCGCGAAATCCTTTAGCCGGCAGCAGCGTAGAATAGATGATTTTCATTTCAAAAGTCGCGTGAGCTTATTTGCAAGTCAAAGATAACGATTATCGGTAAATTTTGCAGCTTGTGGCCTATATTTTTTGAATGTTTGTTTTTATATTATTATTTTTGCATTTGTTTTAACTGAAAAAGATTGTTTTAGGGTGAAGTTTGATTTTTTGAAGGATTTCCAGCCGGAATTGATCCATTCGTTACGAAATTATAATAGAGAGAAATTCACTGCCGACTTAATGGCGGGGATAATTGTAGGTATCGTAGCCTTGCCATTGGCCATTGCCTTTGGTATTTCTTCGGGCGTGTCCCCTGAACGAGGAATCATCACGGCCGTGATTGCCGGTTTTTTGATTTCGCTGCTTGGCGGAAGCACTGTACAAATCGGAGGACCTACCGGTGCATTCATTGTCATTGTTTACGGTATCGTCGAACAATATGGATTTGAAGGCCTTGCCATTGCAACCGTATTGGCAGGCATCATGCTGATATTGATGGGCGCTCTCAAATTGGGAACGGTTATCAAATTTGTTCCCTATCCCATTGTCGTAGGTTTCACGAGCGGCATTGCCGTCACGATCTTTTTCACACAAATCAAAGATTTTTTTGGTTTGACCACACCAAAACTCCCGTCGGATTTTTTAGAAAAGTGGGCTGTTTATTCGCAATATTTTCACACGATTGACCCCTGGACAACATTGATAGCTGTTGTCAGTGTTTTAATTATTTTTCTGACGCCGAAAATCTCCAAAAAAATACCCGGAGCGCTAGTGGCCATTGTTTTAATGACCGTTGTGGTGTATTTGATGAAAACATACGGGGGGATTCATAGCATTGAAACTATTGGCGATCGATTTGCCATCAATACCGATCTGCCGGAAGTAAAGCACATTGCTTTTAATCTCGAAAGCGTCCGCTTGCTTTTCCCTTCGGCTTTTACCATTGCTATGTTGGGAGCCATCGAGTCGTTGCTTTCGGCAACGGTGGCCGATGGTGTAACCGGACACAGGCACAACTCCAACATGGAACTCGTGGCGCAAGGAGTGGCAAACGTTGTTGCTCCGTTTTTTGGCGGTATCCCGGCCACGGGAGCCATTGCTCGCACCATGACAAACATCAATAACGGGGGGCGAACCCCTGTTGCCGGATTAATCCATTCGGTAGTTTTATTGTTTATTTTGTTGTTCTTGGGCGATTTAACCAGCCACATTCCTATGGCTTGTCTTGCCGGTGTATTGGTTGTGGTTGCATACGACATGAGTGAATGGCGTACGTTTTTGTCGTTAACAAAACAATCGAAATCGACGCTGGCTGTTCTTCTAACTACGTTTCTGCTCACCGTGATTTTCGATTTGACCATTGCCATCGAGGTGGGCCTGTTGCTGGCCGTTTTTGCTTTCATCAAGCGCATCACGGAAAGCACCGAGATTTCGCTTATTACCGATAAAATCGACATGTCGAAAGAAATCGAGTCGCACTCGGGCAATTTAAATGACGAGGTACTCTATCTGCCCAAGGGGGTTGAGGTGTACGAAATTGACGGGCCGTTTTTCTTCGGTATCGCCAATAAGTTCGATGAAAAGATGCGTGTCATTGGCGATCGTCCCGCTGTGAGAATCATCCGAATGCGGAAAGTTCCGTTTATCGATGCCACCGGATTAAACAACCTGGAGACGTTGTGCCGAAATTCCCGCAAAGAAAAAATCGAGGTTATTCTTTCCGGTGTAAAGGAAAATGTACACGAAAGCCTCAAAAAATCGGCCATTCCCCAACTCATTGGAGAAGAAAATATTTGTTCCAATATTCATTTGGCAGTTGAACGGGCAAAAGTGTTAATCGAGAAGAGAGGGAAGAAAAATTTAAGGAAAGAGAAGAAATCCCATCGCAAGCAAAAACACGAGTGAAGCAAACAAATTATTAATTATCCTCCTTGCGCCAAGGCTTAAAATTTATCATTATTTAGTTGGATCATTCAAACGATTACGTAAATTTGCGCCTTAGCGTTTATGTTAAACGAATAACTTTTAGCTAAAATGTAAACAAGTATTGATTATTTCGGCTATTGTTGGATATGGTAAATTAAGGATTCATCTAAGAACATCATATGCCATTCAAGCCGATCGATATTTTTCAATCGCAATTTTTCTTCCACTATTGTCAAAATTAACTTCGTCGCATCTGATTTACTTCGAGTAAACTATAGCCGCATTCTTTTCTGCGTTGAGGCAGATTAAATGGATGAGAAAAGTCCCGGTGATTGGTCAGGATGATGATAAGGAGCATAATGAACGAACTTAAAAGAATAAATGCAAATCCGAAAAGCGGCTACGAATGCTTAACAAATAATGGGAAAAATACGAATTATAATTTGTTTGATTTTTGGCGTTGGAGCGCATATGGTATTTTAAACAATACCACTCACTCGTGTAAGATTTGCCGGATTTATTATTGAAACAGTCGTTGGATTCAACCTTGAAAATTTAAGAGACGAATGGAATGCTTATGACTTGATGATGGATGACGGAATAATAAGTTTTTTACTCAAATCGTTGAAAATTCAATATTTAGAATCTAAAAAAAATTATTAGATATTGGCTTTATTTAATAAAATAATCTATATTTGTAGTGTTAAAATTGATCATACTTTATTGTATGAGAAAATGAATTCTATCGTAAGATGCAGGTTTTATGCCGAGAGTGGGTCGTTTTTTGTGATGAACCTGATTTGACATATGGGGATTTTGCTCCGTTTTGTTTTTTCTCGTTACTATCAAAAAAGAGAGAAATCCGACCGTTTATCCACTCAGGCCACACTTGAAATTGTCTGCCTGATCGAGAATTAATAAGCAAACCTTATATTATATGGATCGTACTTCAGCTGATAAGGAAGAAAACTTTTTCGAACAAAAGTTCGAAAAATTTTTCATGCACTACTTTCCTAAGGTGAAGAATTTCGCGTGGAAGCTGCTGAAGTCGGAAAATGATGCAGAGGATATCGCGCAGGAGATTTTCCTGAAATTGTGGGAAAAACCTAGCCTGTGGAGTGATCATTTTACCTCTTTGGACAGTTATTTGTACAAAATGACAAAAAACAAAGTGATTGACCTGATCCGACAGAGATATTGTGAACCGGGTTGTGCCACCGACACCCTTTATGATGCAGACCTCCCGGAAGCAGCACAGGCCGATTCGGTATTGTCGGATATCTATTACAAGGAAATACAGCTGATTCTCAGGTTGTCATTAGAGCAAATGCCGGCCCAGCGACGGAGAATATTTGAGATGAGTCGCTATGCCGGAATGAGTAACCGACAGATCGCTGAAGAGCTTAACCTTTCCGTGAGGACAGTAGAGCATCATATTTACCTAGCGCTGTCGGAACTGAAAAAAAAGTTAATTATTGCATTTTTATTACTTTTCCTTTAAGTAATCAGCCCGTTTTATCCGTATTATATATAGAGAGCCGGAGAAGAAAAGGTTTTTCTCTCTCGATCTCCGGATTTATCAATATCATAAAATGACTTTGGAAGATAAAACAGAGGTGAATGAATTATTTTAAAAGGATTATAGATCTTTTTACCGCCGGGGAGTTCTCCGAAGCGGGGAAACGGGCTTTTTTTCGGTGGCTTGCCGAGGAGGAACATTCGGGAGAGAAAGACCGGATGCTGAAAGAGCTATGGGATCAAAGCGGCCACAAAGCGGATGCCAAAACCCGGAATTCGTGGGAAGCTTTCAGAAAAAAAGCCGGCTTGCAGGAGAAGATGCCCCGCATACAGCGGGTGAAGGTGTGGCAGACGGTGGCAGCCGTGCTTCTGGTGATCTCACTCTCTGCCATATATACTACCTATCGGACAAAGAGGGATGTTTCTTCTGCCGGTTTGCTCGAGCAATACGTTCCGGTAGCTGTTACAGAGCGTCTGGTGCTTCCCGACGGGAGTGAAGTGCATCTCAACTCAGGGAGTTTGCTTCTTTATCCGGAGGAGTTCACCGGCAAGAGCAGGAGCGTGTACCTCTCCGGCGAAGCCAATTTCAAAGTAAGACCCGATAAGAAGAGGCCCTTTGTAGTGAAGTCGAATGATTTCCAGGTGACCGTGCTGGGTACTGAATTTGATCTTCTTGCTTATCCCGGGGATTCGCTGGTGCGGGTGACATTGCTTTCGGGGACTGTGGAGGCAACATATAACAACCTGGATAAGCATACCGTTCTCTCTCCGAACCAACAACTGGTGTATAATAAAATATCGGGATCATCCTGCATCAATTATCCCGATATAGAGGATGTGACGGCCTGGCAACGGGGCGAGATTATTTTCAAGGGTACTACACTCAGCGAGATCATTACCGTCCTAAAAAGAAAATATCCCTATCAGTTTATATACCATGAAGAACGCTTCAGTAACGATACATATACTTTTAGGTTTAAAGAGGATGCTCCCCTAGAAGAGGTTATGGAGATCATTACACAGGTAGCGGGTTATATCAGATATAATATTGTCAACGACACATGCTTTATAGAAACAAGGATAAGATAATTACTCACAATTAAATTTTATTACATGGATACATCATAATAAAAAAAACCGGAATAAAGCGGTTACTTTATTCCGGAAGAATCAGCATTAGAGTGTAAACTCTTTCATCGAAAAAACAACTAAGTGTCTAACCTAACGCTAAAGAAAAGACATCAAATTTATGAATTTTAATCTAATTACAAACGCGAAAGCAAAGATTTTCTTTCTGTTTTTCTGTTTGATATCGGTTCAAACATTTGCTTATTCGCAAAACAATGTAACGATAACCTTGAGGAACAAGAGTATACCGGTTATTGACGCATTACGGGAGATAGAAAAACAGTCGAAGCTCTCCATCGCTTTTAATGAATCTCAACTGGTCGGCAAGAAAGCAACTGATCTTGATGTGAGAAACGGGTCAGTGGAAGAAGCTCTCACCGGCGTACTTTGTGGGTCCGGCTTTACATACCGGATAAAGGACGGATACGTGGTGATCATCCCTGATACGGAAAGTAAAACGACGCAAAAAAGAGTGACCGGGCAGGTGCTCGATGAAAACGATGAACCGCTGATTGGGGCAACGGTTATTGTGGAGGGTGACCCATCCAAAGGTACCGCTACCGATATCGACGGCAACTTCTCTCTGCAGGTGAAGGAAGGCGATGTGATAAATATCTCTTATATCGGTTATCGCACCCAGAAGGTGGTGATCACGCCGCAGAACAGCTATACCGTCCGTATGGCGCCGGATACCCAGCTGCTGACGGAAGTGGTGGTGACCGCTCTAGGCATCAGGCGATCGGAGAAAGCTCTCAGCTACAACGTTCAGCAGATTAGCGGCGATGATCTGGTGGGCGTCAAGGATGCCAACTTTATAAATTCGCTGTCGGGAAAAATCCCCGGACTGAGTATCAACAGCTCTTCTTCTGGTATCGGGGGAGCCAGCAAGGTGATTATGCGCGGAACAAAAAGTATCGAGCAGACCAGCAATGCTCTCTATGTGATAGATGGGGTGCCGATGTACAATTTTGGTGGGGGCGGTGAGACTGTATTCGGATCGAAAGGGGCTACAGAGGGTATCGCGGATATCAACCCCGAGGATATAGAAACAATTTCGGTGCTGACAGGAGCGGCGGCAGCAGCCTTGTATGGCAGCGATGCGGCTAATGGAGCTATCGTGATTACCACCAAAAGCGGCCAGGCTGGAAAAACCAAGATTATTGTTTCGAGCAACATGGAAATGATGAACCCCTTTATCCTTCCGCAGTTTCAGAATCGGTATGGTACCTCTGATCAGTATCTGAGCTGGGGACGTCTCCTTAACGAGGCGAACTTTATGGGGTATGATCCGAAGAAAGATTATTTTGAACGAGGGATGTCCGCTACCGAGTCGGTCTCTATTTCTACCGGGACGGAAAAGAATCAGACCTACCTTTCTGCTTCGGCTGTCAACTCAGTAGGGATCATTCCCAACAACCGCTATAACCGGTATAACTTCACATTCCGTAACACCACTTCGTTTTATGATGGTAAGCTGAAACTGGATGCAGGGGTAAGCTATATCCGCCAGGACGACCGTAATATGACTAACCAGGGGATATATCTTAATCCGCTTACTTCGGCTTATCTTTTTCCGAGGGGAAACGATTGGGACGATATAAGAATGTATGAAAGGTATAACCCTTCCAGAAAGATATATGAACAGTACTGGCCTTCGGGCGCTGCTACCTATGTGATGCAAAATCCCTACTGGATAAACCACCGCAACCTGCGGGAGAACAAAAGAGACCGTTATATGGCCAACTTGGGGTTTACCTGTTTTATAAACGACTGGATGAATGTTTCGGCACGTATCAGGAAGGACCACTCGGGCAATGATTATACCGAAAAGTTATATGCATCGACCAATACGTTGATGACAGAAGGTTCGCCGAACGGCCTCTACGGCATTACCCGTACCGTGGATGATCAGATGTATGGGGATCTACTGTTGAATATCGATAAAGGACTCACAGATGAATTCTCGTTTCAGTTTAACGGTGGAGTTTCCTTTTCCGATATGCGCTCCGATGCGTTTGTAAACAAAGGTCCTATCGCTTACGGAAAGGAGATAGCGGAAGGAATAAATGAGCCGGTGGGTATTCCCAACGTATTTAACGTGTTTCAGCTGAGTGACTCTCAAACGCTCAGAGAACAGAACGGATGGAGGGAAAAAACCAACTCTGCTTTTGCGAGTATCGAACTGGGTTTCAGAAACGCTTATTACCTGACGTTGACCGGAAGGAACGATTGGCCCTCACAACTGGCCGGACCCAATTCGGTGAACAGGTCGTTTTTCTATCCTTCCGTGGGAGGGTCTGTAGTGCTATCTGAGATACTTACCTTTCCTAAGGAGATCTCTTATATGAAGGTGAGGGCTTCCTGGGCTTCGGTGGGTCTTCCTTTCCGTCGTTTCCTGGCAAACCCCACCTACTCGTGGGATGCCAGTAACAAGGTGTGGGTTACAAAAACCCATTATCCGCTTTATAATCTGAAGCCGGAACGGACCAACTCCTGGGAGTTTGGTTTGGATACCCGCTTCCTGAACGGATTTAATTTTGATTTTACCTACTATTATGCCAACACATACAACCAGACGTTCAACCCTCAGCTTTCGGTGTCTTCGGGTTGGTCGGATATTTTTATCCAGACGGGAAGCGTCCTCAACCAGGGTATCGAACTGGGGCTGGGTTACAAGAACAAGTGGGATAAATTCTCGTGGTCGTCGTACTACACGTTGAGCATGAACAGGAACAAGATCCTTGACCTGGCCGATGATGCCACTAACCCGATCACCGGAGAGAAGTTCTCTATTGAACATCTTGACGTGGGCGGATTGGGACAGACGCGCTTTATATTGAAGAAGGGAGGAGGGCTCGGCGATATTTACTCCACGACCGATTTAGCGCGTGACAGCAATGGCGATATCTATATCGATGAGAACGGAGATATACAGTCGGTAAAGATCAACCGGCTGGAGGACTATATCAGTCTGGGTAGTGTGTTCCCCAAATCGAACATGGGATGGAAAAACGATTTCACGTATGGTAACTTCAGCTTGGGATTTCTGCTTTCGGCACGCTTTGGAGGCGTGGTCTTTTCACGGACACAGGCTGCGATGGATTATTACGGCGTATCGGAAGCATCTGCGGTGGCACGTGACAACGGTGGCATAGTGGTGAATGGCGGTGACCATGTCTCTGCCGAAAAATGGTATACCACAATAGGTAGCGGTGACGCAGTTTCGCCTTATTATATCTATGACGCTACAAACGTAAGGCTGCAGGAGGCAAGCATAGGCTACAATTTCCCGAGGAAATGGTTTAACGGAATTGCGGATGTAGCTCTCTCGCTGACCGGAAGAAACCTGCTGATGATCTACTGCAAGGCTCCTTTCGATCCGGAGTCGGTGGCCTCTACCGAGAACTACTATCAGGGGATGGATTATTTTATGACCCCTGCTACAAGAAGCTTTGGACTGAATTTGAGAGTAACTTTTTAATAGAATGCGTTATGATAAAATATTACAGGTTAATAAACTATATAATCCTCGTGACGGTCGGCATACTTTTGTCTGCCGGTTGCACCAACGGATTCGAAGAAATCAATAAAGACCCGTATGGGGTCACCAAAGATGAAGCATCGAGGGATGCATACAGCGAGAGCGCGGCTATGTTGGCCATACAGAGCTGGGTAATACCCACTTTCCCCAACGCGTGCCAGTTTACCGAGTGCCTATTAGGGGGCAATTGAGGTGGTTACTTTTCCGATTCGAACCCGGGTTTCAACGGTAAGAATTTTGCTACTTACCGTCCGGCGCCCGACTGGAATAAGGTGTTGTTTACCGATATTATTACCAACATCTATCCTAATTACAGGGCGCTGAAAGATGTGACCGATGATGAGATATTGCTCTCGGTGGCCGAAATTTGCAGGGTTGCGGCTTTACACCGTATCACGGATGCTTACGGCCCAATCCCATACTCCAAGATTGGAGAGAACGGGGAGCTGAATGCTCCGTTCGATTCACAGGAGCAAATATACCGCACCATGTTCAAAGAGCTGACCGATGCGGTGGATATTCTGACTATCCGTCAGACCGAATCGTTCAGTCCCAACGCCGATAAAGTGTTTAACGGCAATATCGTGGCATGGATAAAATTTGCCAATTCGCTGAAACTGCGCCTGGCGATGCGCCTTGCTTATGTGGATCCTGACCTGGCACAGCAGATGGCGGAAGAGGCGGTAGCCCATGAAGTGGGTGTGATGAAGTCGAATGCCGATAATGCACGGATTGGCGGATTCGGTAAAGACGGAAATCCGCTTCACCGCATCATGTATCTCTGGAATGGCGGCGACTCGAGGGTATCGGCAGATATTACTTCTTATATGAACGGGTTTCAGGACCCGAGAAGGGAGAAGTATTTTACTCAAAGCTCCTTCACCGCAAACGATAACGTGGCACAGAACGGCTATTTCGGCTTGCGTTCCGGCATTATGATACCGGCAGCACAGGAGGCACAGAAGTATGCCAATTACAACGTTACCCCCAATACACCGATGCTTTGGATGAATGCGGCAGAGGTGGCATTCCTGAGGGCCGAGGGCGCTCTGCGCGGATGGAACATGGGCTCAGAGAGTGCGAAAGCCTGTTACGAACAGGGCATACGGCTCTCCTTTGAAGAGTGGGGTGCCGGTGGGTTGGACAGCTACCTGGCGGATAACGGAAGAACGCCATCGCCATATATCGATCCGATGAAAAAGAATACCTATAGCGGAAAGGTGAGCAACATAACCGTAGCATGGAAAGAGGATGCCGACTTTGAAGAAAACTTGGAACGTATTATTACCCAGAAATGGATTGCTATCTTTCCGCTGGGGCTCGAAGCCTGGGCGGAACATCGCAGGACCGGCTACCCCTTCTTTATGCCGGTTGTGGTGAACAACAGCGGGGGAGTGGTGGATACGAACCTGGGTCCGCGCCGGCTGGCCTATCCGGGTGAAGAGATCACTACCAACGAAGAGAATGTGCGGTATGCTATCGATAACTACCTGAAAGGGCCCGACAATATGGCTACACGTGTATGGTGGGATGCTAAAAAATAAAAATAGAATAATCATATGAAAAATATAAGATCTATAAAGAGAGGCCGATGGGTGATCGGTTTACTGGCCGTGCTGGTCTTTACTGCCTGCAGCGACTGGACAGAAGTGGAATCTGTGGTAATTAACGAGGCTGATATTGCGAAGCAGAATCCCGCACTTTATGCCGAATACCTCGAAAACCTGAGAAATTACAAGGAGTCGGAACATAAGGTGATGATCACCTGGTTCAATAACAGCAACAAGGTGCCGCAGAGTCGTGCCGACCATTTAGATGTGCTTCCCGACAGTATCGATATCGTATCGCTGCTGCATCCTACAAATCCGGCACAGTTTGAACTGGATGAGATGAAAAAAGTGAGAAGTGAAAAGGGAACAAAATTTGTGTATGACATGAATTTTGAAACCATCAAACTTATCTATGAAACAATGGTGGCCGATATGGAAGCGAATACTCAGAAAGAAAGAGAAGAGGGAGCAGCTAAGCTTGAGATCCCGGCATTCGTGGATTTTCTGGCGGATACCGTCAGCCGCATCCTGCCTTTGGTAAAGAAATACAGTTACGATGGCATTATCGTAGGTTACCGGGGAAAGAATACCCTGCATATGGATGAAGCGGAAAAGCAGCTTTATACGACGTATGAAAAAGCTTTTATAGGTATTGTCGAAGATTGGCACGAGAGAAATAAGGATAAGATGATCCTCTTTGAAGGGTATCCTCAAAACCTGCTGAACAAAAGCATACTGGAAAAGTGCCGCTATATCATTATTCCTTCCATGGATGCGGGCAACAGTGCGAGGCTTACCTATAATATAATGTCCGCCAATGTGGAAGGTGTACCTTCCGACCGCTACATTGTGTCGGTAGAGACCGTTTCTTTGGATAAAGAAGATGCGAAGACCGGCTATTGGGCCGATGGCGTGACACGGGCGGTGACAGGCGCTTCGCAGTGGGTGATGCTGAACCACGACGGTTATTCTGTTGTCGGACTGGGAATTAAAAACGTGAATAACGATTATTTCAATATAGCACGTATTTATCCCTATACACGTGATGCAATTTCTAAGATGAATCCTTCTCCAAAAAAATGAAAACAATGAAACGATATAGTATATATGGAATACTGCTGGTAGCACTTCTGATGGTTGGTTGCCAAAGTGACGGCAGTTTTGACAATAAGCTCTATATAAAGAGCACTGCGAAGACAGGAGAAATCCTCTTTACGGGTAATGAAGCGGACCAGGAGAGAGTGCTTCAGGCCGAGTTGGCAATGCCCGCCGAACAGGATATTAAAATTACATACAGAGTGGATGAATCGCTGGTGAAGGTCTACAACGAGGCTTATTACGATAAGGCGGAGCTGCTGCCTGCCGAAAATTACGAGTGGATTGAAGCGGAAGCGTTGATTCACGCAGGAGGAGTGCTCTCTACCGAGGCGCGCATCCTTTTCAAGGATTTTTCCTCACTCAACCGCGACAAGGTGTATGTGCTCCCGGTCTCCATATCGGAGGCCGATATAGATATTCTCCGGAGCGCCCGTACCTACTATTACGTGATAAGGGGGGCTTCGCTGATCAATGTGGTGGCCGATATAGAAAAGAACTATCTCTCGGTGAACTGGTCTAATCCCGGTGTGTGCAATAACCTTTCACAGCTTACGATGGAAGCGTTGATACGCGTACGTAATTTTGACAAGATGATCAGTACTGTGATGGGGATAGAAGGCAGTTTCCTGATTCGTATCGGAGATGCCAACTTCCCATCGAACCAGATACAGATAGCCACGAACAGGGGTAACTTCCCCGCTGCTGATCCGAACAAGGGATTGCCCGTGAACGAATGGGTGCATGTGGCTTTGACGTATGATGCTTCCGATGGATCTGTGATTATTTATGTGAACGGAAGGAAGCAGTCGGAGGGTACCTTGTTTGTAGGTAACGTGAACCTGGGGAGCAGTGATTTTTTTATCGGGCGTTCTTATGACGATAACCGATGGCTTGCCGGAGAGATATCGGAATGCCGGATATGGAATATTGTTCGCTCTCAGGAAGAGATAGCGGAAAATCCCTACTATGTGGACCCTCAATCGGAGGGGTTGGTTGCCTATTGGAAGTTTGATGAGGGAGCGGGTAGTACCGTTAAGGATCATACCGGAAACGGGAACAATGCCGTGGCAAATACTACTTTGAAATGGACGCCGGTAAAATTGCCTGCGCCTGCCAAATAAACCATATTAATAGTTTTAATTGTATGAAGAACAATATATTAAATGAATCGAAGTGCTTTGTTGTACTTCTCCTGTTAATGGGGTGCTTTTTTAGCGCCTGTGATGAAAGCATCGAGCTGGCAAAACTCGACGAAACCTCTTACGAAGTACCCGACGAGGTGATAGGGTATATCACAAACAATGGAGGGGACAGGAAAAAGAGTTTTATCGATTTTCGCGATAAGGGTGCGGAGGAGATTTACGTTGGTCTGACGGCAGAGGCGCCTGAGGATATTACCGTTTCATTCAGGTATGAACCTTCTCTGCTGGAGGTTTATAACAGTACCTACGAAACGGAATACCCGTTATTTCCTGCTTCGGCGGTAACAATTCCCGGGCAGGTAACCATCGGGAAAGGGAGTAAGGCATCCGGGAAAACGAAGGTGGAGTTTGAGACTGCCGAAACGCTGGAAGTGGGGAAGACCTACGTGATCCCGGTGAAGGCGGAACTGGTCTCGGGTAATGTGCGGCTTTCCGAAACCGAATCCGGGTTTCTGATTTTTATTGATGACCTGAGTAAAATTCCAACCGCGGAGAAACCGACAGGTATCAAGATTATTAGTTGTATGGAAGTGAATGACACCAACCCGTTGAATAATCTTTGCTTTACGCTGGCAGGGAGCGGTAAGCCGCTGATTGATATAGTGATCCTTTTCTCTGCTAATATTAATTATAACAATGAAACCGGAAGAGTGTTTGTCTACAATAATCCCAACGTGCAGCATCTTCTGGATAACAGGGAGAAATATATCAAACCTTTGCAGGACAGGGGAATGCAGGTGGTGCTGGGTATTCTGGGTAACCACGACCGTTCGGGAGTAGCTAATCTTGGCGACGAAGCGGCACGTCAGTTTGCCCGGGAACTGAAAGCGGTGTGCGATGCCTACAGGCTCGACGGGGTATTCTTCGATGATGAGTATTCCGCATATCAAAATCCGCCACCTCCCGGATTTGTGACGCCGTCAAGCGCTGCCGCTGCTCGGTTGTGTTATGAAACTAAAAAAGCGATGCCGAACAAGTTGGTGACGGTATATGTATATGGCCGCACATCAAGCCTTCCGGCTGTCGACGGACAGAATCCCGGTACGTTTATTGACTATGCGATCCACGATTACGGTGGCAGTTATGACTTAAGCGGGAATTATCCCGGTTTGCCCCGCTCAGGGATGGCACTCTACTCCCAGGAGTATGCTCGAGGGTATACCACTTCGGAAACCAATTTAAAGAGGTTGAGGGATGGTGGATATGGCGCACACATGATCTTCGCGATGGATCCGTTCAGGGGGAACTTCAATTCCACCCAGAAGAAGTCTATGGAACGTATCGCACGTGTGCTGTTCGATGACGAACTGGTGTATGACGGAAAACCCTATAAAAAAGATTGGTAATTTGATTGGAAGATTTATCCGGTTGAATATAGAATAGTCCGGTTTATTAGCATATTCCGAATTATTAATTGGCATTCCGATAAATCAGAAATCTTTGAAAATAAACAGTATAAATCATATGAAGACAAGATATAAGACATTACTTGGGATATTGCTGCTTGCTGTTCCTGCCCTTATGTTCCTTTCGTGTGAAGATGATGAGGATGTCCCTTCTTTCACAGAGCCTTCTGACCTGGTGATTGAAAAGGAGCAGGTGATGATTGTGGTCGGTGATAAGGAAGAACTGGAGATTGTGAAAGGGAATAATGAATATAAGGCTTTTTCATTGAACGATGAGATTGCTACTGTGAGTATTTCCGGCAATAAATTGGTCATAGATGCGCTGGATAGAGGAAAGACTTCAGTCATAGTATCGGATGGCAGCGGGCAATACTGCTCTCTCGATATCGTTTCTTATGAAACGCTCAAGGTGGAGCAGGAGGAGGTCAACCTCATGCTGCCGCTGGGTACTACCAAGACGAAGAGTGTGGAAATATTGCAAGGGAACGGAAACTACCGTGCGGAAAGCAGTGATCCGGAAATAGTATCCGTACAGATTTCGGGCGAATCGCTGCTCCTCACGGGGAGAAAAGAGGGAGAGGTAATCATCACTCTGACAGATGCACTTGATATCACTACTACAATACAGGTGGAGGTAACTTCAACAACCGAACCTTATGACGAATCGGAACTCGAAGCGATCATGAAGAAGGAGACATTGTGTTATGTGTTTGACAATTCTGTGGTGGAAAACGCTACGACATACTACACTCTGCTTAACGGAATTGATAACGGAAGGAATCTTTACGGATGGGATTATTATAATTACTATTACCTGAAGATTTATTTCTCTGGGAACAAGGAGGAGGGGAAGAAAGAAAACGCTTCTCTTGTCTATTGCTATTCGTCGACAAGCATTTCTGCGGATCCCATCGATTTTGAGATTATCAAGAACGATGGTGAGAAGATATGGGCGGTTTACTCCTTTGTGGAGCAGGAAAGACTTCATTACGGATATTTTATTCAGAATATCAATCCTTAGTTAACTGTAATAGTTCAGATTTGATCTGAAAGTGGGCATTTTTAATTAGGAATTTGAGTTTTCTTCTGGCATAGCTGACTGGAAGGAAAGGTGGTAAGGGGGCTGTCTCAAAAGTAGGGACAGCCTCTTTTTTTTATTGGATAGTGCAATAAAAATATGAAGAAAATATTTGTTTCAATATTCATTTGGCAGTTGAACGGGTAAAAGTGTTAATCGAAAAGAGAGGGAAGAAAAATTTAAGGAAAGAGAAGAAACAACATCGCAAGCAAAAACACGAGTGAAGCGAAAAAATTATTACCTTGCGAAACATTTATAAATCAATGTTTCGATTTATAATGTGTTTCAAAATTCAATTTAAAGCGTATGAAAACATTTTATTCGATCGGTGTCTTGTTTTTTCTTTTCCTGTTTTTTGTGTGCCCTACTGTCTGTTCACAGGAAAAAACGGCAGGGGTGCCCAAATCGCCTTTCACCATCGATCTTTGGGAAAAAGGATTACCCAATTCCAATGGCATAGAAGCGCTGGGATACGACGATGCGACGTATAACTTCAAGCCGTGCATCACGGTATATCTTCCCAAAGCAACCCGACCCGCAAAAGCGATAATTGTGTGTCCGGGAGGAGGATATGCAAATTTGGCTATGGATCACGAAGGACACGACTGGGCTCCTTTTTTCAATAATCTGGGGATTGCCGTGGTGGTTTTAAAATACCGCATGCCCAACGGCAATCACGAAGTGCCTTTTTCCGATGCCTGTGAAGCCGTGCGCCTAACCAAAGCACATGCCGGCGAATGGAACGTCGACCCCCACTGCATCGGAATCATGGGGTCTTCGGCCGGAGGACATCTGGCTTCTACGGTGGCAACCCATGCTCCGAAAGAATTGAGGCCGGCTTTTCAGATTTTGTTTTATCCGGTAATCACCATGAATGAGCAGGAAACCCACAGCGGTTCGCGCCTGAATTTGCTGGGAGAAAATCCGACGGAGGAAATGGAAAAGTTGTACAGCAACGAGTTGCAGGTCGATGCTTCCACGCCGCGCGCTTTTATTGCTTTATCCGATGACGATAGGGGAGTGAAGCCCGTTAATTCCGTGAAATACTATATGGCGTTGCAGCAGCAAGGCATTCCGGCAGCACTCTATATTTATCCGAGCGGCGGTCATGGATGGGGCATCAGAGAATCGTTCAAATACCATATCGAGATGCTGATGGAATTACGTTCGTGGCTGGGAACGTTTTGATTTAGGTGCAGCTCACGATTTTTTCTCTACGTCTTTCTTCGTCTCTTTGTCTTGTGGTAGCATTGTGTTTCTTTTCCAGATACTACAAATACTACGCCCCTATATATTCACCTGAAACCTGCTCCCGACCAGGCTTTGCTACAGTTCCTACAGATCCTACGCCCCCATTTTCAAATCCAACGAATCCGACTTTTGGAATGTAATGCAATATACTCTGTTTATCTGCTGAGCGGAATCTCATTCAGTTTTTCTTCTATCAATTTTTCTATTTTGCCTTTCTCATTATTATTAAATCCGAGAATGCGGCCAGAGATTTTTTTATTTTTATCCAAAAGTAAAAATGTGGGCATTCCCATTTCCATTCTGTTTATAATTTCCACTCGTTCGGTTTCGTTTTCCTTTGAATTATATACAATTGGATAACTTATTTGTTTTGTTTTTACGTATTTGTCGAGATTAGTTTTGGAATCGTACGGATAAAATACAACTACTTGGACATCCGGGTCGGCTTTGTATTTTTCAATTAATTCCTGTACAAACGGTATCGCAGACTGGCATGGACCGCAATTTATCATGGATACGTACAGAATTGTTTTCTTTCCTGCTAATTTCCTAAATGAGAAGGTTTCTCCGGACAATAAACGCAAATCCCAATCGGGAACAAAATCTCCCACAGCAAGGGGAGGGGCGTTGAGCGTTGTTCCTTGGATGGGTTGAAGCATGGATTGTGATTTTTCAAACGAATCGAGATAAGCAAATGACGAGTAGGTAAATTCGTCAATAAACGGTTGAAATGTGTTGGTGGTTATCCTCAAAAAATAGGGCAGGTTTTGTTGTTTGTCGATCAACAGTTCATGATTTATGGTATCAGCTTCCGGCAGGGCTTTTATATACAAATATGTTTTTCCATTTAAAAGGGTATCTTTTTTGAGTATGGTACGAAACCCTTTTGATTGCAGTATGTTTAATAACGTGGGCAATGCACCCCGGATAAAAGATAAATTGAAGGGTTTTAATTTTTCTTTTGGAGTTATAGTCCGCGAAACTTCTTTTAGGCTGTATACATCGAATATTAACGAATCTCCGTCGTAGAAATGATGGGTTACTGCATCTACATTAAAAATAGGATGCCGAAATGCGGATTCTAGGAACACTTGATAGCCCCCTATCTTTTCTTCTTTATCGTCTTTTTTGAAAACAAAATTTTGGGCGTTTTTTATAAATAATGTGTCTTTTTCTGTCATCCCCTGGATGGTAAGTTGATCGATATGAAAAGCTATGACAGGATGTTTGGTTAGGTTTTGAACGGTTGCCTCTATGGTGCTGTTTTGTGCATTAACGCCTGATATGGATAGGGTGAGCAGGATGATGGGTAAAAAAATCTTTGTTTTCATGTTTATTTTTAATTTCTTGTTCTACAAAGTTATCATTCCAAGGTTGTTGACTTTTAGAAAATTTACCTCGCAAACGTATATAACAATTCTAATATTTCAAAACAAGTAACAAAAATATCAATATGCTTTTTTACTCTGCCGTGTAATGGCAGAAGGGGTGTTTTATTTTATTTGTCCTTTCAAAAATTGTTGACGCAAATCTTCATCGAATTTTTCTATGGCATACCGCAGCATGGTCCTGGGCATTTCGGCGTAATGTTTCAGCAAAAAAGCCATTTCGGCTTCTCTGTCCCTTTTCCCAACTTCTCTGAGCATCCATCCCACAGCCTTATGAATCAAGTCGTGATGATGATGCAGCAATATTTCGGAAATTTTGAGCGTGTCGTCGAACTCGCCGCGACGAATAAAATACAACGTGGCAATAATGGCAATCCGCTGTTTCCAAAGGTTGTTGGAGCGAGCTAAGTGGTAAAGCAAATCTCTCTTTTTATCAAACAAGTAAGCACCCAATAGCGTAGGGGCAGAGGCATCGACCAAATCCCAGTTATTGACAAAAGCAATGTTATCGAGATACAAGTTTACTATCGAAGTCCTTTCCGATTCATTCGCTTTCTCAAATTTGTAGCAAAGCATAAAAAGAGCGGTCGACCGGTATTCGTGAATTTCGCTTCTCAAAAATTCTTCCAGTTCATTCAACTTGATTTCTCTGTACTGTTTTTTGGCAATTTTCCGTTGAGCGGGAACATTCACCCCCATAAATTTGTCCCCTTCACCGTATTCGCCCGGTGCCGTTTTGAAAAACCGCAGGTGATGCTGTGCTTTTTCCTTACAAGCCTGTTCGTTTAATTCGGCAATTATGCTTTGAGATAAATTGATTTTATTCATTCTTGGTCTTACAATCGGCAGAAAATTCTCTCCTTGTTGCTTTCATAATGACCGCTAAATTAGTCATTTTTTTCAATACAATGAGTGGCGTTTTTTGGAGAGCTACCACATACTGTTTTACACTGAATTGAGTATCCATAAATTTTTTAGCCGTCGGTGTATCAATTAAAAAAATTATTCTGTACTTTTACCATAGTAAGAATATTATGGTTTAATACATTTGCACATGAAAGAACAATTTAACCAAGATGAACTTTTCTCTTATCTGATCATCTTCTGAATTGTTCTGTTTGCTGTACTCATGGGGGATTTTAAAATGAAAAAATCGGCATTACTTTTTGTCTCAATTATTCTTAGTGGATTTCTATATTCGCAAGTACTGACGGATCCTTTTCAATCGTACGATTTAAGTATCGAATGTAAAACAGGAAAAATATTCGGGACTTTACTGATTCCGAATACAAAACCCCCTTTTTCGGTTGCATTACTCATTTCCGGTTCAGGACCAACCGATCGAGATGGCAATCAGCCGAACATGAAAAACAACAGTCTGCGTTATCTGGCTGAAAATTTGGCCAGACAGGGTATTGCTACCTTCCGATACGATAAACGGCTGATTGGGCAAAGTAAAACAGGGCAGCGCGAAAGCGATATACGATTTGAAGATTACATCGACGACGCTAAACAATGGATTTTAAAATTAAAGCAAGATGCAAGATTTTCAAAGGTTATCGTAATTGGTCACAGCGAAGGCTCATTAATCGGAATGATCGCAGCCGGGGATTCCAAAGCCGATAGGTTTATCTCCATAGCCGGCGTTTTCAAACCTGCCGACCGGGTAATTTTGGAGCAAACGAAAGGTTTACCAACTCATTTGCACAAGGAAATGATTGCCATTCTCGACAGCCTGCGAAACGGTAAGATGGTCAGCCATGTGAATCCGAATTTAGCCGCCTTATTCAGGCCGAGTGTTCAACCGTATATGATAAGTTGGATGAAGTACGATCCTTCCAAAGAAATACAGCAATTACGCATACCGATTTTGATCATTCAAGGCACTGCCGATATTCAAGTCGGCGTTGATCATGCGCGACAATTGGCCGCATCGGCTCCTCGTGCCGAATTGAAAATCATAGAGAACATGAATCATGTGCTGAAAATTGTGGAAGGGGACAGAAATAAGAATGTGGCAACCTACATGAACCCCAATTTACCGATATCGGATGAGCTCGTTAAAGCGATTACGGACTTTATAAAGAATAACGGGGCCCGAGATATTCATTGAAAAGGAGTCCGCCTACGATGAGTGCAAGGCCTGTATAAGTTGTGGGATAAATGCTTTCGCCTAAAATCAAGTGGATTATAAAAAGCGACAGGAACGGAGAAAGATAGCACAGATGATTGATGAGTGCGGGATTGTTGGTTTTTTTTCAATGCCATTCCAAAACAAATGAAAGGGATGGTCATCTCGAAAAGCCCGGAATACACCGCAGCTAAAACACCCCGCAATGGCAAACATCCGCCATTGTCTGCGACTGACGGAGCGAAGCAAAAACCATCGCTTACGAAAGGTGAGAATGGTTGCAAATGCGATCAACGCTATAGTTTATTTCGTAATTTTTCATTTTACCCTGCCATAATATGCTTGTGAAGCCGCGCGCTTTTATTGCTTTATCCGATGACGATATTTCTTTGAGTATTTATCCCGCCGCCTTATGAATCCATTCGTGATGATAATGCAGCAATATTTTGGAGATTTTGAGCGTGTCGTCGAACTCGCCGCGACGAATAAAATGCAACGTGGCAATAATGGCAATCCGCTGTTGCCGATTTCGAAGCTCATTCCTGCCAAATTCCATGAAAGTTTATTAGATGGGAAAAGTATTTATTTCTAAAAATTAATGTTAATTATCACCCAAAATTCTTTGAATTGGATTTCCATTTTTCCTTCAAAATTCTGTTTATTTCAAAATATGCAGATTCATAATCTTCATTTGATTTTGCGTTTGTTTTAAATGCATTATGTAATTTTTTGAAATATTTAAAGATAAGACTATTTGAAGGAGATGGATTAAGAATTTCATTCCATTCGTTTTTAGTCAATGAAACTAATTTCCTTTCACCTGTTAGAACTTTAAGTAGTATCTCTTTTTTCTTATTAATAATTATATACTTCTCATTCCAATTCGGCTCTCCATTTATTTGGAATATCTTAATAATATTCTCTCTATTTTCTATTTCAATTTCAGCATCAGTCAATGGAATCTCAACTATACGTTGTCTTAATTCCTCTAATGCTTCCTCAGCAAGTCTATTGGGTTTATTAAACTTTTGTTTACCCATAATTCAATTTATTTGTTCTTTCTGCAATTGCACGCATAAAATGGTATTTGTCCACCAAATGGATTGGAAACTTCTATCTTTCTCTTAATTTCAAGTATAGATTTTGGTCCATGTTGCTGTTATTGCTCCAAATAAAATCATCATTGGGAAAACCCCACCACCATGTTCCCATCCGAGTAATGTTCCAATTATTGCATAGATTATGACTGTGCCAACACACGCTAATATTGCGACAATATAACTGGTTGTTTTATTCATAATTTCTATTTTCTTGTTGAGAAACTGAATGTATCAATAATTTTATCAAAATCGGTTTTCCATAAATCACTTTCAGATATGCGATAACTGATTGTCAATTTCACTATTTCATCGTTATTGTGTAGATAATAATCTATCACTTTAACATCACCATTCAGCCCTTTCCGTTCATATTGCTGTTCAATATAAACATATTTGTTAATGTTTTTGGAAATTTTAATATCGCTGATATTCAATAGTTCCATATTTAAACTCATTTGGTTGCCTTTATTAAATTCTGCCAACAAGTTATCTTTGAGTGTTTTATTTATTTCATTATACTCCGCTTGTGAAAATGTAATGTTGTCATTCCATCTGAAAAAATCGCCTGTTGCGCCTTTTTGATAACTTATCAAAACTCGTGAGTACAAAGCCAGTGCTTTCTTCTGGTTTTCGGGATTTTGCACATCGTCTGATCCTCTTGGCTGGAAAACAAAACCAAAATCACCAATATCAATTTTCTTGGTACTTTGAAGTTGATCTTTCATAATTTCTTTGCTGAGTGACATAAATGAATTTTCATCTCGCAATTCCATTGTATTTGGTATGGACAAACTGTAATTCCTAAATTCATAACGGGTAAAATTGTCATCAACTACAGAGGTTTTTATATTGCTCTCTTTTTGCTGAACAGCCCCTGAAAAATTCAGCTTAATGCTATTTAAAATATGGTTGTAATCATTTGATTTGTAAAAACTTTTATCTCCGCCTATCAATACCATGTATGTATGTTCATTTTTTGTAAAAGCAATATATTCACCCTCAATACTGACATCCATAGGATTTCCGTAAAAATGACATTTTTTTGCTTTAAAGCCGAGAAAATCAATATCGACAATCTCACCAAATTGAATTTGCCTATATATTGGGAATCGTTCTTGTTGCATTTTTATCATTGCGTCAATGTACAAAGTACTTTCTATTTCAGCATCTACCCATTGAATAGCCAAAGAGTTGATTGATTTGTCTTTTCTCCAAGCAGAAATTTGATATTCTGTAATATCGGTATCTTCGTAATGATTAACCGTGTTTTTATTCCCCCAATCTGACGGGATTTGTATAGAAACTTCGTTATAGTCTACCGTTTGCCAACGGTTTTGACAATTAACGAATAATGGTAAAAAAGTGAATAAACAAAAAAATATTTTTTTCATACGACATAAATCTATATAATGTTAATAAACCGATAATCAGTATTATGGCAACACTTTATTGTCGCTTATTTTTAATTTTGACAAAAAAAGAGAGACAGCACTCACCTTTCGGCCAAATAGCCCCAGGCAGGTTTCATAAAAATCTTCCTTACTCGCTTCCATCTTCCAGTGGTAAACATGGTCAATGTCTGATATCGTAATGGTTTCTTTTCACACAGCTTCTCTATATGCTTGGTACTTATAACCCCTTGCGTGCTATTCAGAACACTGGAAAGTTTAACATTGCAATCTTTCAATACCTGGATGATCCAGTTTTTCTCCGAAGTTATATTTCTGATTATTTTCGTGCGATAGCGCATCAGATCACGTAACTCGCGTTGTTCCCGCGGCGGAATGTAGCTCGCCATCAACCTACAATCTTCTTTTTAAAAGTTTGTATTATCTAGCATCTCCGTAAAAAATTGCCCTGCTTCTTGGTCAATCGATTTAATTCTTTCCACTTTTTTTCTGAATGTCTTTTTATAAAGTAATCTATAAGGGATGGGAAGAATTGTCGAAAGAATAAAACTGATTACCAAAAGTCCAATAGCCAGTTTCCAATCAATTACAATTAATATGGCAACAAATAATCCATATTTTGCAATTTTAGCAATCCATGTCAAAGGATACCAGTTTGGCAATAATTGTTCTCCAATTCCTTTCCATTCCACGTTATTGTGTCTTGAGATTTTTAATGAAGCTCTTTGCATTCCAAACAAGTAAAGTTCAATAATCCATGAAATGATAAAAGCAATAACTAAAGGATGTGATAAATTTTTCATTTCTATCTATTTTGTTGTTGATTTCTTTTTATGTCCAATAACGTCTCATTTCCGCAATAAGTATTCAACATTCGTAAATGCAAAATTCAAAACCTGTGAAAATTATTTTTAGTTTACTTTTGCTATATCACTGACAAATATATGCAACAATTTTAATCATTCAAAACAAATTGAAAAATTTATTATTGTTCCATAAAAAGTAATTCCTGTTATAAGGCGAAACTATTTTTCTCGCTGATTGACGCTGATTTTCTGCGTATATCTGCGATATTCTGCGTGAAATAATCTTTATTTTCTCTCGTTGATTGGCACGAATTCCGTTCTCAGGTTCTTTTGAATCTCTTTGGCTTATTGGCGCATTACTCATAACACATTGTTCTATGATTAAAAGTCGTTTCGAGCTGCCGAACGCATTCATTCTTATTGCTTTGCGGAAAGTCTTTTTACTTCACGAACAACCAACGGGAATGCCGGATAGGTCATGTCGTGGCTATAACCTTGCAGTTCGAACAACCGGGTTTGCTGATGCCCCACCAGTTTCATCATCTATTATAACTGTTTGAATTCACAAGAATAGAAATTTTTAGTCGTTGGTGTATCAATCAAAAAATTATTCTGTACTTTTACCATAGTAAGAATATTATGGTTTAATACATTTTAATACATTTGCACATGAAAGAACAATTTAATCAAGATAAACTTAATGCTTATCCGATCATTTTCGGAATTGTTCTGTTTGTTGTACTCAAGGGGAGTTTAAAATGAAAAAATCGGCTTTACTTTTTATCGTAAGCATTCTTAGTGGATTTCTATATTCGCAAGTACTGACGGATCCTTTTCAATCGTACGATTTAAGTATCGAATGTAAAACAGGAAAAATATTCGGGACTTTACTGATTCCGAATACAAAACCCCCTTTTTCGGTTGCATTACTCATTTCCGGTTCAGGACCAACCGATCGAGATGGCAATCAGCCGAACATGAAAAACAACAGTCTGCGTTATCTGGCTGAAAATTTGGCCAGACAGGGCATTGCTACGTTACGATACGATAAACGGCTGATTGGGCAAAGTAAAACCGGGCAGCGCGAAAGCGACATACGATTTGAAGATTACATCAACGACGCTAAACAATGGATTTCAAAATTAAAGCAAGATGCAGGATTTTCAAAGGTTATCGTAATTGGTCACAGCGAAGGCTCATTAATCGGCATGATCGCAGCCCGGGATGCCAAAGCCGATAGGTTTATCTCCATAGCCGGCGTTTCCAAACCTGCCGACCGGGTAATTTTGGAGCAAACGAAAGGTTTACCAACTCATCTGCACCAGGAAATGATTGCCATTCTTGACAGCCTGCGAAACGGTAAGATGGTCAGCCATGTGAATCCGAATTTAGCCGCCTTATTCAGGCCGAGTGTTCAACCGTATATGATAAGTTGGATGAAGTACGATCCTTCCAAAGAAATACAGCAATTACGCATACCGATTTTGATCATTCAAGGCACTGCCGATATTCAAGTCGGCGTTGATCATGCGCGACAATTGGCCGCATCGGCTCCTCGTGCCGAATTGAAAATCATAGAGAACATGAATCATGTGCTGAAAATTGTGGAAGGGGACAGAAATAAGAATGTGGCAACCTATATGAACCCCAATTTACCGATATCGGATGAACTCGTAAAAGCGATTACAGACTTTATAAAGAATAACGGGTCCCGATATATTCATTGAAAAGGAGTCCGCCCACGATCAGTGCAAGGCCTATATAGGTTGTGGGATAAATATTTTCGCCTAAAATCACGTGTATTATAAAAAGCGACAGAAACGGAGAAAGATAGCACAGATGATTGATGAGTGCGGGATTGTTGGTTTTTTTCAATGCCATTCCAAAACAAATGAAAGGGATGGTCATCTCGAAAAGCCCTGAATACACTGCAGCTAAAACACCCCGCAATGGCAAACATCCACCATTGTCTGCGACTGACGGAGCGAAGCAAAAACCATCTCTTGCGAAAGGTGAGAATGATTGCAAATGCGATCAACGCCGTGATGGAGGAAATCAGAAGCAGTTCGTAATACGTAAGGCTCGATAGCGCCAGTTTAAACGCCGATGCTACGGTGGACCAACTCAAAACGGTTATGGAAACGTAAAGAATAGCCTTTTTATCGTCTTTCATGCGGAGAATTGAAATGTTTTACTTCGTAATTTTTCATTTTATCCCGGCATAATATGCTTGTGAAACCGCGCGCTTTTATTGCTTTATCCGATGACGATAGGGGGGTGAAGCTCGTTAATTCCGTGAAATACTACCTGGCGTTGCAGCGGCAGGACATACCGGAAGTTGTTATATACAAGGCATTGCGCATCGTTGTTGTTAATTTTCTATGCCATACCACAGCAGGGTTCCGGGCATTTCGGAATAATGTTTCAGCAAAAAAGCCATTTTGGCTTCTCTGTCCTTTTTTCCAACTTCTCTGAGCATCCATCCCACAGCCTTATGAATCAAGTCGTGATGGTGATGTAGCAATATTTCGGAAATTTTGAGCGTGTCATTGAACTCGCCGCGACGAATAAAATACAATGTGGCAATAATGACAATCTGTTGTTGCTGATTCGTCCGCATTCTTAAATTTGTCTCTTTCTCTATATTCGCCCGATGTCGTTTTGAAAAACCGCAGGTGATGCTGTGCTTTTTCCTTACAAGCCTGTTCGTTTAATTTGGCAATTATGCTTTGGGGTAAATTTATTTTATTCATTCTTATCTTTGCAATCGGTTGAAATTTTTCTCCTTGTTGCTTTCATAATGGCCGTTAAATCAGTCATTTTTTCAGCATAATCGGTGATCCTATTTTTGGGGAGTAATATAACCTCAACAAATCATACAACGGACATAACCCCATACTTTAATCGGAAAAAAAATTATATTTTTTTAAATGTTCAACGATACTATCGGCTGTAACATTACCTAAGACAGGCGGCACTGCATTACCTATATATCTGGATGCTTTCGTAAAGCTAATCGGTTCGCCGGGAGCAAAAAACAGATAATGTTTTGGAAAAGTCTGAAAAATAGCGGCTTCTCGTAAAGAGATTGCCCTGTCTTGTTCGGGATGACCGAATCTCCCGTTACCGAAGCCGGTACACAGAGTCGTCATCGTGGGTGCAGGCTCGTCCCATTTCATTCTACCGTATACGCTTCCATATGATTTTCCGGTATCTTTTTTATGACAATCTAACCGTAATTCCTCAGGCCAATCCTTCCATCCACCTCCATAAGGAGTGGCTTTCATACGTTTCATGTTGAGTTCTGAAAGTGATTTCGCCGTATGCAACGGATCGTTTTTGCAGGTTTCTCCTGCCTTTATAGGGGGAAGCGATCCTATAGCATCACGAACGGTTTTGTATTGATCTTTCGTATGTGTCGGTCCGATCAATTCTATAGATCCGATTCTCGAAGCCAGCAATACCAATCTTTTTCTCGTTTGAGGAATACCGTAATCCGGACAATACACCACTTGATAAGCTACGTGATATTCCAAAGATTCCAATTTGGACACAAAATCATCGAATACGGGACGTTGTTTGAAAGACAATATTTGCGCTACATTTTCCATGGTTATTATATCCGGCACCGTTTCTTCTATTAACCTGGCAAATTCGTATAATAAATTATACTTTTTACTGTCTTTATTTTTGACTTTAAAGGCATAAGAAGAAAACGGCTGGCATGGTGCACACCCTGCAAGTACTTTGATTTTCGACCGACCGAACAGGTCTTTTAATTGATCGCCGGTTATCGTACTTACATCTTGTGCTATGAATTTTGCATGATTATTCGTTTCATATGCGAATTTGCACGTTTCGTCTATATCGAATCCGGCGACGATATCGAAACCCCGCTCGAACATTCCGTAACTAAGACCGCCTATTCCACAAAACAGATCAATTACGCCTATATCTTTGCGAAGTATCATAAAAAACGATAAATTTACTGCAAATATAGCAAAAACGTTTTCGATTAAAAATAAAATTTCGATTAAAAACATTATGGACATTTGGAATAAAGAAAAAAGGTCGGAAATTATGGCTTCTGTCAAACAGAAAGACACAAAACAAGAAATTACTGTAAGAAAATATTTGTTTTCCAAAGGCTTTCGTTTTCGTAAAAACGACAAACGTTTACCGGGCTCGCCAGATATCGTACTACCTAAATATAAAGTGGCGATTTTTGTTCACGGGTGTTTTTGGCACGGACACGAGTGTAGAGCCGGGCGCCTACCATCGTCCAACAATGAATTCTGGGAAAAGAAAATAGATAGAAACAAGGAAAGAGATAAACAAAATAAAAAACAACTAGAGGTGTTGGGATGGAAAGTAATCGTCATATGGCAATGCGAACTTAAAAATCATGCCGCCGCAAACGAGCGCTTAACCGATTTGATAACGGAAATAAAAGGATGTGATAATCGGATATCAATTAGAAACGACCTGCAATAACGATGAATTTCAGATGTTTGGAAAATAAAAAAATATTCGATAAATTGCGCCTTGAAAAAACAATTACATCTTAAATCGATCTGCTATGAGCGATTTCAAATTCAATATTTCTCTCAGTGTTTTAAATCACTTAGGTAGGAACCTCTATAGGAATTTTATTACCGTCATCGGCGAAGCCATATCCAATTCATGGGATGCAGACGCGCAAAACGTATGGATTACCATCGATCGTGAAAACAATTTTTTCGTTATCGCAGACGACGGTATAGGCATGAGCGAAGATGACTTCCAGAACAAATTTTTGCGTATCGGGTATTCCAAAAGAAAAAACGAAGGAGCGAAGAGTCCTGGAGGAAGACCATATATAGGAAATAAAGGTATCGGAAAACTAGCGCTACTCTCGTGTGCAAAACGCATCTCTATATATACCAAAACCAAAGAGAGTGAATATATAGGCGGTGTCATTGACAATTCGGGACTGGATGAAGCTATAAAAAGCGATGTTTCTCCCGATCAATACAATCTGGAAGACATAAATGAAAAATTACTGAGACCATACATAAAAGACAACGATCAAGGGACGATCATTTATTTCGAAGATCTCAACGAAGGAATAAGTAACAGACTGGAATACATACGTATGCAAATCGCTCTTTCGTTCAGATTTTCTCTCGTGGATCCGTCTTTTAAAATTTTTGTAAACGAAAAACAGATAACGGAAGACGATTTGAACGAATTGGCAGAAAATACACTATTTTTATGGGAAATCAACACTCACACCGATCCATACATCGAAAAATTAAAACAAAATCCTATACTTAAAAGGAAAAAAGAGATCCGTTCCGAGATGCAGGTTCACGGGTTTATCGCTTCGGTAAAAAAACCGTCCAACTTAAAAATAAGAGGTACGAACGAAAAGCTCACGATCGATTTGTTCGTCAACGGAAGACTGAGGGAAAAAAATATCATGGAACACATTCCTACGGCCAGATTAGTCGAAAGTTATCTTTACGGCCAAATTTTTTTCGACGATTTGGACTCGGACGAAGAAGACCGTTTCACGAGCAATAGAGAAGGGGTGCTGGCGGACGATCCAAAATACAGAGAATTACTCGAAGAAATCAATAAAATGATGAATGACCACATTCTTGATGATTGGGACGAATGGCGTGTTGAATTGAGACTAGACGGTGACCCGGACAACACGAGGATAAAAAGGAAAGAAAAGAAATCCATGGAGTTGTTCAACGCGATTTCAGAAGATTTCACCCCTACTCCCGGAACCCCTAACGAAGACAAGGTCAATTCATGGATAGACAATTTATCGAAGGAAGCACGATTCAATTTCGTTTCATACGGAGAATGCTTTGTCTCGGAAAATCTTTTACGAAAGGTTATCGAGGAAAAAAACATACCGTTAAGTAAAGATGCTTCTAAGCAGGCGGAAAAATATAAATCATTGGAGAGAAATAATAAACTAAATGCAGATATCGCTTTCGAAATCAGAGAAAATAATAACGATTTGTTATACCTCGATATGGCTGATTTGGCAAAGGAAGTAGATTCATTTATCCCGAATGGAACCGAAGGGCAGAACATCGATAGAGATGTCAAACGATACAAACCAATAAGGAATGCGTTATCACATACGGCAATATTAACAAAACCGGCTAAAGGTATTTTAAATGCGACCTATGAAAATATCAAGGCCAAAATCAAAATTTTGTTGGAAAAACAATAGTATTTCAATTAGATATCCGCAATACCGACATAAACAGCTTGTTTATCGAGCTAATAGATTTTTTCGAATATGTTTTACGGCACTATAACGATTGCAGAAAGAAAAGATATTGAACTTTCCCTAAAAATAACTTATTGATATAACGTAAATTCAACTTAGAAGTGCGAATTTCCCGGAAAGTTTTATTGAGGTTTTTTAAAAAAAAACCATGAAAAATACAGCGGGGTTTGCCAAGCGGTTTGGGATGCGAGGCCCCCAAAGAGTGTCAACAGGCAACATGATTCAATGAAAAAGGAGACTGAAGTTTCCCTAAAATTAACTATTATGTTGCTTATGAAAAAATACATGTCTTGTTTCTTATTGGAAAGGTAAAATTGACGAAATAATTAATCTCTTACTTGATAATATACAATAGGTTGTATGCTATTTAAAACTACATGATAATGAGCAAAACAGACATTGAAGCATTATTTCAAAGAGTGGAAAAAACTCTTCCCAAAATAACTGAAGAGTATGAAAGGGCTCTGGATAGTAAGACAATTTCAGCAGACCTTAAAATCGATATTAAAGAATATTTTGAACACCTGCGTTCAGTTCTTGACTATTTAGCCAACGACATTGTGGACAAATATTGCCCAACAGCAAATCCCAATGATAAGTTATATTTTCCCATACGACAAGATCAAATCTCTTTTGACAAAGCAATAAATAAATCTTTTCCCGACCTTAAGACAAATTGCAAAGCAATATATGACATTCTTGAAGCTATTCAGCCATACAAAAAAATCGAAAATTTCTGGCTAACACATTTCAACCAACTAAACAACAAGCATAAACATGAGCGACTGGTCCCACAAAAAAGGATTGAAACCAAACGAGTAAATGTTCAAATAAAAAGTGGTGGTAGTGTTTCGTGGGATCCTTCGGCAGTTACATTTGGATCTGGCGTTTATATTGGTGGTGTTCCTGTTAATCCACAGACACAAATGCCTTATTCTTCCGAAACACAAACAGTAACAATTGAAACATGGGTTGACTTTCAATTTGAGGATATCGATGTTTCAGCTATTTGGCTGATAAATGAAAGTTTAAAACAAATTCGTAAAATTTGCAATGATATTTATGATAAAATATAAATGGTGCATAACAAGATGTTTGTTGTCACAATTGGCAATCACTTGCAAAATTGAAGTTGAGTTTCGCAGGACAAAAGTGAACGAAACGTCGGATTACACGATTATCGATAATGT